>JAMOPH010000400.1 GCA_027064665.1 bacterium
TGATAGGGGTATAATCTATGTGTTCCACTGTTATTGGTTTATCTCTTTTGATGATTTCACAATGTAGGACAAACATATCCAAATTAATCTTTTCTCTTATAACTTTTAGAAAATTTTCATTTATCTCATAACCTATTACATTCCTATCTAATTTCAATGCCACTTTCGCAGTGGTTCCACTTCCTAAAAATGGATCTAAAACTGTCTCCCCAGTAAAAGTGAACATTTTTATCACGCGTCTCGGCAATTCATCCGGGAACATAGCCTGATGTTCTATTTGTTTTGCTCCCCCAAAATACCAGTGTCCGTAGAAATACTTTTTCCATTCTTCTTTTGTAAGTTTAGATTTTTCTTTAACTTCCTTAGGAACTTTTCTGCTTTTCCCGGGTTTCTTAAATATAAGTATATGTTCATAATCTATTTCAATCATCCCATTAGGGGGATAAGGGTAAGACCCCATTACATTCGCTCCCCCGGTTGTATTCATTGTAGTTTTTTTCTGCCAGATAATAGACCCCATATAATCAAAACCTATATCCTCACATTGCGCAATTATTTCGGCGTGAAGTGGTATAATTTTATACCTTCCGTAAATTATAGACCTTGCAAATTGGTCCCCTATGTTAATAACCAATCTTCTGCCAGGTTCCAATACTCTATATGATTCCTTCCATACTCTATACAAATCTCTTAAATACTCGTGCAGCGTTTGTCCATATCCAATCTGATTTTCAATCCCGTAATTTTTTATAGACCAATACGGAGGCGAAGTAACTACCAATTGCACAGACTCATTCTCTACTTCCATCATTTTACGGCTGTCGCCTATTATTATTTTCACCCAATTCTCCATATTTCTCCTTCGTTTCTCAAAAAGATAAGCCAATTTTTATTTCTAACCATTTCCCTCCCCCGCGAACATCTTCTCCAACTCCTCAAACGATGGTATATCCTCCGGGCGGTTGAGACCGAAAAGTTTTAAAAATTTCTGCGTGGTGCCGTATAAAAACGGCTTTCCGGGGGTGGATGCCCGCCCGCGGATTGTTATAAGCCCCGATTTCAGCAGTTGGTTTAGCGGCGCGGACGAGTTCACTCCGCGGATTTTGTCAATCACCGGCTTTGTCACCGGCTGTTTGACCGCAACAATCGCAAGAACTTCAAACATAGACCGCGTAAGATGTATTCCGCGCTCCCTGCCGAAAAGTTCGTCAATCCAGTGGGCGAAATCGGGCTTGACATAGAACGCATACCCGCCGGCAACCTGACGAATTAGAAAACTTCTCCCGCCCTTCTGATACTGCTCGTTGAGTTGTTCCACAATTCTGGGTATTTCGGATTTATCCACGCCGGCAATTTTCGCGAGTTTGTGAGGCGGAACCGGCTCCTGCGCCGAAAATATCAACGCCTCCACCAGAGCGATTTTGTCTATTCCGGAATCCATCGGCAGTCTCCCTGAAAATCAAAGTTAAAATCCAAACGGCAAATTGAAAACTCCGCGCCCGCGCTTTGCCTTTTTCATCTTCTTGAACATATTGCGCATCGCCTTGAACTCCTTGAGCAGTCTGTTGACATCCTGAACCGAGGTTCCGCTGCCGCGGGCGATTCTCCGCCTGCGACTCCCGTCAATTATATCTGGATTCTCGCGTTCTTCGGGCGTCATAGAATTTATTATCGCCTCAATGTGCTTCAACTCCTTTTCGTCCAATTCCAGATTCATCTTGCCGGCGCCGGGAATCATCTTGAGCAGGTCATCAAGGGGACCCATCTTCTGCAGTTGGCGAAGTTGCTCTAAAAAGTCGGTGAAAGTGAATTCTGCGCGGAGGAGTTTTTTGCGCATTTTCTCCGCCTGCTGGCGGTCAAAGGCTTTTTGGGCTTTCTCCACGAGGGTTACCACATCGCCCATTCCCAGAATGCGGTTAGCCATCCGGTCGGGGTAGAACGGCTCCAGTGCGTCCATTTTCTCGCCGGTGCCGACGAACAGAATCGGCTTGCCGACGACTTCCCGCAAAGAAAGCGCCGCGCCGCCCTTGGCGTCGCCGTCAAGTTTGGTCAGGATAAAGCCGTCAATTCCCACCCGGCGGGCGAATTCCTCACCGACCTCAACCGCGGTCTGTCCGGTCATCGCATCCACCACTAAAAATACCGCGTGCGGGCGAAGTCTTATCTGGAGTTCTTCTAATTCGCGCATCATCTGCTCGTCAATCTGGAGGCGCCCGGCGGTGTCAAGGATGAGGATATCCCATCCGCGCATACGGGCTTCGTTGACCGCGCGCATCGCCACCGAAAGAGGTTGTTCCATAAATTGAGGCTTGACCACCGGGACGCCGATTTGCCGCCCGATTGTCTCCAACTGCTCCGGCGCCGCGGGACGATACACATCCAGCGCCACCAGCGCGGGGTTCCAGCCGTGTTCCCTCAGCCATACCGCTAATTTTCCGGCGTGGGTGGTTTTCCCCGAACCCTGAAGTCCCACAAGCATAACAATTGTGGGGTTCGCCTTGGGAAGTTGGATTTTGGGCGGCTGTTTCCCGCCTAAAAGTTCCACCAACTTATCGTGGACAATTTTGACCACCTGCTGTCCCGGGGTGATTGAGTCGTAAACCCGCTGTCCCACCGCCTCTTTCTGGACCTCGTCAATGAACTTTTTGACGACCTTGTAGTTGACATCCGCCTCAAGCAGTGCCCGGCGGACCTCACGAAGCCCCTCCTGGATGTTTTTCTCCGTCAGTTTCCCGCGCCCGGTGAAATATTTGAAAGCCCGGTTGAGTTTTTCCGTCAGTTGGTCAAACATATTTTTCCCTCCAGCGATGCTCTTACAGTTTAACAATATATTCCCGGACACAGAAATTGCCAGATTTTTCAACACAACCAGCGCACATTTTCTCAAAAAACTCTTGACAAAACGGGTGGCAGGTTTACTTTTGGAAAATGAGAGGCGGCGTAGCTCAACTGGTTAGAGCAGCGGAATCATAATCCGCGTGTTCGGGGTTCAAGTCCCTGCGCCGCCATTTTTATTTGCCCGAAAATGGAGCAGGTGAGCATAGAGAGGGAATTCGCCGAGGCGGTGGAGAGCGGCAAGCCGATGGTCCTCGCCACGGTGGTGCAGAAAACTGGTTCCGGTCCGTCAGCGGTGGGCAGGAAAATGTTAGTGTATCCCGACGGCACCGCCCGCGGCACTGTCGGCGGGGGCACGCTGGAACTTCTGGCGATTCGCCACGCCCTTGAGGCGCTCGCCGAGGGCAAACCCGTCCTGCGCAAATACGACCTGACCGAAAGCGGCGATGTCGCTCCGGAGGGCACAGTCTCCACCGGGATGCTCTGCGGCGGCAATGTGTGGATATTTTACGAGCCGGTGGTCGCGCCCACCACTCTCTATATCTTCGGCGCGGGGCACATCGGCAAAGCGCTGGCGCGAATTCTTCGGGACACCGGAATTGCCATCACTGTGATTGATACCCGCAAAAATCTTCTGGACGAAATTCCCGGCGTGCAGAAAGTTCATCTAAACAACATAAAAGAGGCGGAAAAATTCACCTTCCGCCCGGATTCGTTCTTCGTTATCGCCACAAACTCGCACCAGCAGGATTATCACATCCTCAAGACGCTTTATGCCCGGCAAATTCCGGCAAGATACATTGCAGTGGTGGCGTCAAAGCGGAAAATAGGGACTTTCATCAACCAACTTAAAGAGGAATTGGGCGAACAGCCCGACCTTGACATCCTCTACTCTCCAGCCGGCTTGGATATCGGCGGGGACTCGCCGGCGGAAATCGCCCTGTCAATCGCCGCCGAGATTATCGCGGTGAAATATGGGAAACCTGCCAATCATTTGAGAAACAAACGACAGGAAACTTCCGGGGATAAACGCAAAATCTAAGTTGACAAAAAAATATTGCATTGTTATTATAATGTTGACGAACTATTCCAGGGCGATTGGCGGAGACCGAGTGTGAAAACACAATGAAAAACAAAAAAACTGGCAGGACACAGGCAAAATGGAAAAATCGTTTGATAAAATAAGGAAAATCCTCAAAGAACATAAAAAAGAACTTATGGAAAAGTATGGTGTCAAAGAAATTGGTATCTTCGGCTCATATGTAAGAGGAGAGGCGAGGGAAAATAGCAATGTTGACATACTGGTGGAGTTTGAAAAGCCGATAGGATTTTTTAAGTTTCTTGAATTAGAGGAATATCTGAGCAATCTAATAGGCAAGAAAGTGGACCTTGTATCCAAGAAGGCTCTTAAACCCCACATTGGTAAATTCATACTTAAAGAGGTTGTGTTAGTATGAAAAGAACCTAATTGCATCATCTATTCAGAAAATCGTACGGGAAGTCATAACAAATGAAATTCCTCCTCTCAAGTCCCGATTTGAAGAAATACTGGAAGAATTAGAATAATAAATATAACACTACACCCGCCAGCACCCTGAACGCTCACATCTCAGCGCAAGTCTTCCTTTTTTGCCCGAAGTTTTTGCCTGTGCAAGGTGCTTATCCTCAGGGACAAAATTTTTTGAAAACAACCAAAATTTGGGTTGACAGAGAAAATTTTGTCCTTATTGTGATAAAGAACATATATGTGATAAAACACATATAGATGACAAAATGAACACACAGGAAGACCAAATCTGCGAGTGTGGGGGAAGATTCAACCGCTACATTGAGCCGAGAATCCTTCTGCTTCTGGCGGAGAAGGAATCGTATGGGTATGAGATAGTGGAGCGCCTCAACGCCGAACCCGGCGGGCTCGGCGGCGAACTGGACACCGCCACAATCTACCGCAAACTGCGGGAAATGGAGCGAGAAGGACTGGTTGAGTCCGAGTGGGCGGTGGGGAAATCCGGACCGCCGAGGCGGATATACAAAATCACCGCCGAGGGACGCGACAGGCTTTTCGGCTGGGTGAAACTTATCCGCCAGCGAATTAAGGCGCTCCAGCGTCTGGTTGAGCGGTGCGAAAAATTCTGCCCGAAATAAATTAACTTTTCAAGGAGGTAAATATGTCCGGGACGACCAAATTCCCAAAACCCGACCCAAAATTCGCCTACTGGCACGGGATAGACCGCACCAAAATCCCGTGGTATCCCACAATTGATGAGGACCGATGTATCGGCTGCAAACTGTGCTTTGTCTCCTGCGGGCGAAATGTGTTTGATTTTGACGAGAAAAGGAAAAAAGCGGTGGTCGCAAAGCCGTATAATTGTATGGTCGGCTGTTCAACCTGCGCAACTATATGCCCATCACAGGCAATCTCATTCCCGGACAAGGAAATTGTCCACAAGATAGAGCGGGAAGAAAAGATTCTGGCAAAAATACAGAAAAAAGCCCGCGAGAAAAAACTCAAACTTGACCTTGAGAAAATCCGCAATCAGGTCGTGGAATCCATCTCAAAGGCGAGAACAAAGGCATCATATCAAATTGTCGGGCACATTCTGGAACAGAAAATTTTTGAGAAACTTATGGATGCGGTCGCCGACTGCCCGGTGGATATCGTTGACATAAAGATAAACTCGCCGTCGCTGAAGGGATGCTGGAACCTCAATGCGCCGTCTATGGCGGAATTCACTGTGGTCTCCACCGAGATGGAGGACATCACCCCGTGTCTGGACAAAGTTGACGAGGTCATTGACCGGGCGGGGGCAATAGTGGTGAAAAAGGAATAGCCAAAATATCCCACAGCATCACAGAAATCGGGGGGCGCATATATAAAGTCCGCCGGCAGGTATGGGCGGTCAGTTCCAGCAGACGCCTATGTATGCCGCAAAGCCCCGGGGGGCTATCTCCCCCGGGGGAACAATCTCCGTGCCGCTGACACTCATCCCATCATAGGCGAGTTCTTCGCCGTCGTAGTATGTC
>JAMOPH010000401.1 GCA_027064665.1 bacterium
CCACCGGCGAGCCGATGGGACCCTCGGAGATTTTCACATGGCAGTTGGCAGTTCCGCCGCGCATCTCCGGACCGTAGGACGGAATCCAACTGGTGTTCCAGCCGTGGCGCATTCCGGCTTCGGCGAGAGTCTGTCCCAAAAGCAATATCCCCTGTCCGCCGAAACCGGCGATGAGAATCTCCGGATTCTGGAATTTTTCGGGCACTTTGGACATATCGCCCTTGATTTCTTTAGCCTCGCGCTCAAGTTCCAGAATCTCGTGGTATTTCTCCAGAGGAACCGGCTCAAGTTTGCGCGCCCACGAACCTGGCTCACGCTCGGCGGTGACATCCTTGTAAACCCCCAGGGGGAATGTCTTGGTCATAACCTCGTTGACCCACTTTTTCGCATCAACCGGGGTCATTCTCCAGCCGCTGGGGCAAATGGAAAGCGCCTCAACCAGTGAGAACCCTTTGCCCTCCATCTGGGTCTTTATCGCCTTGCGGACGGCGGCACGGGCTTTCATCAGGTTCTTGGCGTCGGTGAGGGCAACGCGCTCAATGTATGCCGGCGCATCCAGCGTGGACAGAAGTTCCGACATCTTGATGGGGTATCCCTCCCATTCGGCTCGTCTGCCATAGGGCGTGGTCATCGTCTTTTGCCCGATAACTGTCGTCGGTGCCATCTGCCCGCCGGTCATACCGTAAATCGCGTTGTTGACGAAGAACACTGTGATGTTCTCGCCGCGGTTTGCCGCCTGAAGGATATTGTTCCCGCCGATTGCCGCAAGGTCGCCGTCGCCCTGATAGGAGATAACTATGGCATCGGGGTTGGTGCGCTTGATTCCGGTTGCCACCGCCGGGGCTCTCCCGTGCGCCACCTGAAAATTGCCGGTGTCAAAGTAGTAATAAATAAACACCGAACATCCCACCGGCGAAATCATTATGGTTCTGTCGGCGATACCGAAGTCCTCAATCGCCTCGGCGATGAGTTTGTGCAAAACCCCGTGGGTGCAGCCCGGACAATAGTGGGTGTCCTGCTTATTTTCGTCGGGCTTGCGGAAAAATTCATCGTAAAACGCCGTCGGCTTTCTATATACTTCCTTGACATTTGCCATTTTTGCCCTCCCGGATTAGAGAAGTTTTTCAAACTGCTCAACAAGTTCCGCCACTTTGGGCACGACACCGCCCATCCTGCCGTAGAAATGCACAGGCTTTTTGCCCTCAACGGCAAGGCGGACATCATCCACCATCTGCCCGTTGGACATCTCTATCACCAAAAATGCCTTCACACGGTCGCTTTCAGCGAGTTCACGGATTTTCGCCTTCGGGAACGGGAACAGCGTTATCGGGCGGAGCATCCCGGCTTTGATGCCCTTTTTGCGGAGTTCATCCACCGCACTGCTCATAACCCGGGAAACCGTGCCGTAGGCAATCCCCACAATTTCGGCGTCGTCAAGTTGATACTCCTGGAACCGGACCTCATTCTCCTCCATCCGGCGGTATTTCTCCTGGAGTTTTTTGTTGTGTTCCTCAAGTTCGGCGGGGTCAAGATAGATTGAGTTAATCAGGTTTCTGCGGGTTTCGGGAGTGCCCATCACAGCCCAGTCGGTCTTATCCACGGTGACGGGTTTGGGTTCGGGGAACTCCACCGGCTCCATCATCTGCCCGATGAAACCATCGGTGAGCACCACCACTGGATTGCGGTATTTGTCGGCAAGTTCAAAGGCGAGCATAGTGAAATCGCACATCTCCTGTGGGGAATTCGGCGCAAGAACCAGAAGTTTGTAGTTTCCGTGCCCGCCGCCCTTGACGATTTGATTGTAATCCGCCTGGGACGGAGCGATATTCCCCAATCCGGGACCGCCGCGGACGACATCAATTATCACAATCGGCAGTTCGGAACCACAGGCGTAGGAAATTCCCTCCATCTTCAGCGACAGCCCAGGACCGGATGATGCGGTCATCACGCGCTTTCCGGCGCCGGCAGCACCATAGCACATCTGAATTGACGCAATTTCCGATTCCGCCTGAAGGAAAACTTTTCCCATAAGCGGGAAATATTTAGCCGCGGCGTGGGCAATTTCGGACGCCGGCGTGATGGGATAGCCGAAAAAGGCATCGCATCCCGCCAGAAGCGCGCCCTTGACTGCCGCCTCATTCCCTTTAATCAATTCTTTCGCCATATTTCACCTCTCTTTTGAACTTTTAATCTTTACGATACACCACGATTGCATCGGGTTCGGGGCAGGTGTAAAAGCACAGCGCGCATCCTGTGCACCCCTCGCCCTTATACTGCGCCGGGTGATAACCCAGTTTGTTAATTTCCTTGGAAAACTCCAGCACATTGACCGGGCAGATGTCAATACACAGCCCGCATCCCTTGCAGTGGTCTTTGTGGACTTCAACACGCGGCATTTTTTACCTCCGATGTTGGATTGAAAAGGAAATAAACATAAAACATTTCTTTGAAATACACAATCTTTTTTTCACGAATTTGAAAATTTTAACCACCTCATCGGGGTGGCGCATTTTCAGGGGAAAGCGTGTTTCGGGGCAGGTGAGTAAAGAGGAAAACACCGGGCAAAGTTTTTGCCCTGCAGAAAGCGGCACAAAACCTCAATGAGGCATCATTTGAGCAACAAAACTTTCCTCTCGGCGACCTGTCCGTCCTCGGTTATCGCTCTGACCAAATAAACCCCGGCAGGTATGGACCGGTCGGGATGCCAAATGTATTTTTCAGGACCTTTACCAGAAATGCCCGGAAACGCATATACTAATCGCCCTTGCAGATTGTATATTTCCACGCTTGCGCAGGCGGGAGCAGTTATAATACAGGACGAGTTGAACGGGTTGGGATAGAGCGATACTTCTAATTCCTCCGGCTTTTTGATATTACTTTCCGCAATCTCTGATGAGCCATACTCATCTGCGCCAATATCCCAGCCAATTCTGTAAGGACGAACACCGGCTTCAAAGTCAGAATCAGGAGCATATATTATTGTGTCCCAAATGGGGACATATACCGACCACGCTCCAGCATCTATACACGGTGAAATCTCCGAAAGACGACAGAAAATATCCTCAAAAAGTGGATCAGCATATATATTGCCAACTCCCCAAACAATCTCCCCGGCGCTATCGCCTTCAACATAACATTTACTGCTATCTACATCTGTGTAGGTAACAAATAAATGGCAAGGATGTAATACACCATTTGGATCTTCATAATATCTCACATAAATTTCATCTCCTACTTCGGCTGTATTTCGCCACAAAATAGTGTTGAAGATCACAGCGCTGGAGTTGTTTTCGCAACAAATTCCACCCCCGAAATCGCGCGAAAAATTTCTGGTTATTGTACTATTAACTACTATAACATTGGAATTGTCATAGCAATAAATTCCACCACCGCAAGGACCTGTTCGGTTTTCGGTTATCACATTGTTTACTATTAAAGCGCGTGAATGGTTATGACAAACAATCCCTCTACCCTGTCCGAGCAGAACAAATCCGCTCTCGCATTCACCTTTAATTAAATTGTTTAATATTGTGGGATGCGAATATTCATCACATTCAATTCCGTTAACTGCTTCAAATCCCTCACTTTCACTGCAAGTTATTATCAAATTACTCATTATAATAGGATCAGAAGTATCACAATAAATTCCAGAAACAATCATCACATTACTAGTTATCAGCGGGCGGGAGTAATAACAGACAACTCCTAAGCGGCTTACATATCCTTTATATTTCATAAAATTGCCCGTTATTATAGGATTAGAAGCTCCACAAAAGATTTCGCCACCTGAATTCCCAATAAACTCATTACCAGATATCACTGGACAGGAACCATTCCAGCAACAAACCCCACCACCACGGCGTGCTATGTTATCACTTATAACATTGTCCTTTATTGTAGGATTAGAAAATGCCTCACAACAAATTCCGCCCCCCAATGCAGCGGTTGAATTCCGAATTATTGTATGTATTATCGCGGGAGAGGAATCATAGCAATAAATTCCCCCACCGCGAACATCTTCATCATAAGGTCCATACGCATTACCATATTCAACCGTGCAATACATCAAAGTACACCCTTCAGCCGCGTGGTAAAACCTTATCCCACGGTGACCCCATCTGTGGATATGCGACAAAACTGTATCCTGCGCCGTTAAAACTATTCTCTCAACCTCGGTTCCTATTGCCCTCAAAACGGCATTACTATCAACACAGAACTTGTAATGCCCAGTAAATATTATTGAACACCCCGGCTCTATCACAAGCATACTGTTGGTGGGAATATGCACCTCTCCGTCAATGTAATATGGAGAACCGTCAGCCGTCCATACACCGGAGATATTCCCCCCGGGGATGTGCGTCTCGGAAAGAGAAAGACCAACAAACACAAACAAAACAAAAACCCAAATTTTTTTCATTATGTCAGCCTCCTGCTTCTTGTGAAATATAGTCAAATCATCTTACATTTTCAACCAGAACCCCAATTTGTTCAAAACCTTCACACCATCGCCAGTTTTTCTGGCGTCCCTTGCGTCATTCATACCACAGGGGAAAGTCCTGCACGCTCATTGTCTAACCAACAAACCAATTAAACACTATGTCCCTCTTTCTAAAAAATGCGAACAAATTCAATCGATTTATTCGCAGAATTTTGTGGAATGCATAACTTCACGGAAAAACCCGGCAACCATAGATATTAAACACGGAATCTAAAGATATAGCCACACTGTCGCCATCGGAGACAGGAGGGTAGCAATAGAATTGCAAATCAAATGGAGTCCCGGATACGGAAATATATGGATCAGGAGGAGAAACTCCTATGCTATCCACCAATACTCCCGAGTTATATATGCGTAAAGTGAAAAAAGTTCGGGAGGTATCTATCGGTGTGCTGTCGGGTTCTAATACCTCAAATACAGCATAAGGGATCTCGCAGGAAATAAACGAAATTTCTATCGGGCAAACCACCCCTGCACTCGCCGGAACACACGGCGCCAGCACAAAATAGCACGAGGTGTCTATTCCCACATTGCCAAAAGAATCTATCGCCGTGACCACAAAACGCATACTGTCGCAGGGGGGATAATTTAGTATAAGTTGGGTGTCAGAGTTAGACATCCAGAACGAAGTTTCCGGAATATCAGCGCATAAAACCTCAATTAGACAGGAATCATCATAGAAATCAAAGGACGAATCAATAACATTTGCGCCGAAATAGACGGTATCTCCCACAAATAATGTGTCATCACAATTATAGAAATTCACATTTACATCGGGAGATTTACTATCAAGGCAGTCTATAACAGCCATAGTGTCATCACATCCCCACAAACACACACGATAGACCATATCATTGCTATGGTCAGTGTACCAAAAACAACTGCCATCATAGGTCAATCCCTCAGGACCGTATGTTCCGGCGGCGGGAAGTGCGAAACTATCTATCACCTGCCCGGTAGAATCAAACTGAAATAGAATAAATACATCGCCCGACGCCGGATTTCGCAGGACCCACCAGTAGTTCATCGCCCACACAAAAGCGTCAACTGTGCGGCTTCCGGCAAACAGCGTCTCCCCGGGATGATATGTCCAGAATGTGTCCTCAAGGGACATCCAGAAAGTATCACTATATGGAGATGACATATCTACTCTATATATCAGCCCGTGGCTGTCGGTTATCCATATATACCCGTCCCGATATGCTATTCCCTGCCCCCACCTTGATCCGCTCCACATAGGACCGGCGGAATCCATCACAGTGCAAGTAGTTGGATCAACAATATATATTTTCCGTCCCGGTCCCTGCATCATCCAT
>JAMOPH010000402.1 GCA_027064665.1 bacterium
ACCACTTTCGCCCCGAAGGATGTTATGTCGTAGAGGGTCTCGTAGTCCACCTCGGGGATGTGTCTGGGATTTTCAAATAGTTTCGGGTCGCCGGAATACAGCCCGTCAACATCGGAGTAGATTTCGCATCTTTCGGCGCCGAGGGCACACGCCAGCGCAACAGCGGTGGTGTCCGAACCGCCCCTGCCCAGAGTTGTCACCTCACGCCTGCCCGATACACCCTGAAACCCTGCAACTATCACTATCTTCCCCTTTTGCAGTTCCGAGATTATCCGTGATGCCCTGATTTCCACAATTTTCGCCCTCGTGTGGACATCATCGGTGATTATCCCGCTCTGCGAACCGGTGAAGGATATCGCACTGTGCCCAAGTTCCCATATAGCCATTGACAGAAGCGCCATAGATATTCGTTCGCCGGCGGTAAGAAGCATATCAAGTTCCCGCTCCGGCGGCTCGGGGGAAATCTGATGGGCGTATTCTAACAGTTGGTCGGTGGTGTCAGCCATCGCAGAGACCACCACGACCAATGCGCAGTCTTTGTTGTAAGTGCGCACGATATTTTTCGCCACCTGCCTGATGCGGTCTATGTTCGCTACGCTCTTGCCCCCGTATTTCTGGACGATTATCCTCATCTTTTTGCAAAATACAGCGCATATATCACCAGAATCACGGTGATTACAAACGGCAGAAGCCCCACGCCGACCTCAACTGACCCCCACAGATCTAGCCGTTTCTCACGGGGGACACGCCAGTTTCTCATAAGCGTGAGTATGGCGAACGGAAACGCCGCAAGGTAAAAAGCCATTGATATCGGCACCAGAACCGTGAACTCCTTTATCACATATTCGTTTATGCTCTGCAGTGCCAGTCCTATCATCACCAGCGCAAACGACAGATGTGCCAGCGGTCTGGGATATTTGAACATATTCCCCTCCCGTTTTCATTAAAGATAAGGCGAACCCGTTGGCGCAAAAACACTTTTTGGCGGCAAAGTTTTGGTTGTCTTTTCGCCGCCAACTGGTATGTTTTTCAGGAACTATGGAGAAACCGCCGGAAAACATAGAGGTATTTGAGCAGAACGCCGCCGAATACGACGAGTGGTTTGTCTCCAACGAGTTCGTGTATCGTGCGGAGTTGGAGGCGGTGCGGCAGTTGGTTCCCGGCGGGCGAGGAATTGAGATTGGTGTCGGCACCGGGCGGTTTGCGGCGCCGTTGGGAGTCAAATTCGGCGTGGAGCCGGCGATGAATATGGCACTTCGGGCGAAAAAGCGGGGAATCGCTGTCATTCGGGCGGTCGCAGAGCAACTCCCCATCAGGAACAACTCCTTTGACTTTGCCCTGTTTGTGGTGACAATCTGTTTTGTTCCCGAGCCGAAAAGGGCTCTGGCGGAAATTCACAGGATTCTCCGCCCCGGCGGGGAAATCATCGTCGGAATCGTGGATATCGGCAGTTTTTTGGGCGAGGTTTACGAGAAAAAGCGCCGGGACAACAAGTTCTACCGCCCCGCACGGTTTTTCTCAACGGAGCAGGTGGTTGAGATGCTCTCTGCCGCCGGCTTTTCCGACTTTGATTTCCGCCAGACAGTCTTTGATTTCCCGCAGAACATAAAATCCCCCCATCCGGTAAAGGTCGGCTTCGGCGAGGGGGGATTTGTGGCAATAAGAGGCAGGAAAGTATGACTGGTGTCCCGTTGAAATTTCTCCCCTTGTCGTTAAGACTTCAGGGCGAAAAGTAATTTCGTCTCCTGAAGATGCAATGTCTTCTCGGCAAGGCGCAATGTCTTCACAATGAAATGTCGTGTCGTTGCGATGAAAAGTTGTGTCGTCATAAGAAGATGTCGTGTCGTTTCCATAAAATGCAAAGTCGTTTCCTGATGATGCAATGTCGTCTACAGAATTCGTAATGTCATTTCAACGAAACGAAATGTCGTCTGATGGAGAAGTAATGTCGTCTTCGAAAAACGAACTGTCATCACAAGAAAAAGTAATGTCGTCTCAAGGAAACGAAATGTCATCACAAGGAAAAGTAATACCGTTTCCAGGAAACGAATTGTCATCTGAAGGATTTGTAATGCCGTCTCCAGAAGATGTAATTGCGTTTGCAGGAGAAGTAATGCTTTATTCTGGTTTATCCCCTGCTTTACCACCTGTCTTTGTGGCGGAACAATCCAGCGCAAAATATCCGGCGCGGGAAAACACAGATTTTATTCAATCCCCTTATCCCTTTCCCACGAGTCAATGTATTTTTCAATCATCGGGGCGATTTCGGTGATTTTCACCCGCACCTGAACCATAGTGTCGCGCTCGCGAATTGTGACAGTTTCATCCTGAAGCGACTGCCCATCAACCGTGACGCAGAACGGCGTGCCTGCCTCATCCTGACGGCGGTATCTCCGCCCGATGGAGTCCTTCTCATCGTAGAACACGGTGAACTTTTTACGCAGTTCCTGCGCGATTTCGCGAGCCATCTCGGGCATACCGTCCTTTTTCACCAGCGGGAACACGCCGACCTTGATGGGGGAAATCCGCGGGTGCATCTTCAGGACAGTGCGCGTGCGGTTGGGGTCGTTCCGCTCGGGCTCAACGGTGTAGGCATCGCACAGAATCGCGAGCATTGCGCGGTCAACCCCGCCCGAGGTCTCTATAATGAACGGGATGTATTTCTCCCCGGTGACCTTGTCGGTGTATTCAAGACTTTTGCCGGAATACTGCTGGTGGCGCGAGAGGTCAAAGTCGCCGCGGTTGTGGATTCCCTCAAGTTCCTTGCGCCCGAAGGGGAAATCAAACTCAATGTCGTATGCCGCGCGGGCATAGTGCGCCAGTTCATCGGGACCGTGCTCGTGCCAGTGAAGTTTCCCCTCGTCAATCCCCAGCGAAAGATACCAGTTCCATCTCTGCTGGCGCCAGTATTCAAACCATTTGTCCGCCTCGTCGGGATGGACGAAATACTGCATCTCCATCTGCTCAAACTCGCGGGAGCGGAATATGAAATTCCCCGGCGAAATCTCGTTGCGGAACGCCTTGCCGATTTGCGCAATCCCGAACGGAATCTTCTGCCGTGTGGTGTTGAGGACATTGAGGAAGTTCACATAAATTCCCTGCGCTGTCTCCGGGCGAAGGTAGATTGTGTTCTCCTCGGATTCCACCGGACCGATGAAGGTCTTGAACATCAGGTTGAACATCCGCGGTTCTGTGAGGTCGTCAGAGCCGCAGACGGGGCATTTGCCGTTTTTTATCTCGTCGGCGCGGAAACGGCGGTGGCAGTTTCGGCATTCCACAAGCGGGTCGGTGAACTCGGAGATGTGCCCGGACGCCTCCCAGACCCTCGGGTGCATCAGGATTGCGGCGTCAAGCCCCTCAATATCCGGGCGCAGTTGGACCATATGATACCACCAGTAGCGCTTTATGTTGTTTTTCATCTCCACGCCGAGGGGACCCATATCCCAGATGGCGTTTATCCCGCCGTAGATTTCGCTTGACTGGAACACAAACCCGCGCCTTTTGGCGAGGGACATAATCTCGTTCATCACCTTGTCGGGCTTGCTCATACTTCCTCCGCAGGTTGCGTTTGACTACGAAGATAAAAATTTGCAACACGGGGACAAGGAATTATTTTGTTGAGGGGTGTGAGGCACCCCTCGTCCCTTTTCCTGGGAGAGGGTTAGGATGAGGGGGAACAATATTCGGGGAAAATTCCCCCGCCGGTTTTATCTCTGCACCTGATAGACCACATCAATAACTGTCCCGTCGCGGTATTCAATCAGGGCGATGATTCTGTCGGTTGTTTTGGGCGGTGCGGGCTCGCCACCGCAGATATCCATAACCTCTTTGTAGATTTCAGTTATATCCCGGATTGGCAGTTTGGAGTTGCGGAAGTGCTCAATTAAATCTTTGCGGCGCGGGTTGATTGCGATTCCCCGCTCGGTGACGACGACATCAATTGTCTCGCCCGGCGTGGTGACCGTGGTCACGCGCTTGCGGATGACCGGAATTCTCTTGCGGTATGAGGGCACGACAATCATCGCCAGTTTTGCCCCGGCGGCGACATCGGTGTGCCCGCCGATTCCGTGAAGCAAAAGACCGTCGCTGTGCGTGTTCACATTGACATTGAAGTCCAGGTCAACCTCGGTGGCGCCCAGAAAACCCACATCCTGCCGGTTGACCAGGCAACCCTTGGAGTGGATGTTCGCATACATCGTCATCGGCGTCTCCTGATGCCACAGGTCATCGCGGAACGACTGGATTGCCACCGGGTCAAACACCTGCCCGTCAAAGAGTTTGCGCACCAGACCTTTTTTGAACAGTTCCACGGAGAACTTGGTTATCCCGCCGTTGATAAATCCTGCCTTGATTCCGTCCTGTTCCATATACTCGCCCAAAAATTTGGTCACCGCCAGAGAAATCCCGCCGGCGCCGGTCTGGAATGAGAATCCGTCGCGGTAGTAGGGGGATTCCCGGATGAATTTTGCCGCCAGTTCTGCGATATAGAGTCTTGTTGGGGAACGAGTTATCCGCAAAGTTCCGGACACAATCCCTTCCGGGTCGCCGATTCTGTCCACCACGACCACATAGTCCACATGGGTTGAGGGGATTGAGATTGGCAGACAGGGGTAGTCCACCAGATTGTCGGTTATCACGACGACCTTGTCGGCATACATAGCGTCGGCGTAGGAGTATGCCAGCGGACCGCAGGCGGAGGGACCATAGACGCCGTTGGCGTTTCCGTAGTCGTCGGCGCAGGGCGCGGCGATAAACGCCACATCAATGTGGAGGTCGCCGTCCTCAATGGCGCGGACACGCCCACCGTGAGTCCTCAAAATTGCGGTGGTGGGAAGCCCGCCGTAGGACACAAACTCCCCCACCGGTCCGTTCATTGACCCCTGGATATTTCTCACCACGCCCTTTTTGATGTAGTCAATCACCGGTGCGTGGATTGGGAAAAGCGCAGTTGGTGCGAGGGTCAGGTCGCGGATTCCGAGGCGGTCGCACGCCTCAAGAACCATATTGACTACATAGTCGCCATTGCGCAGGTGGTGGTGGAAGGAGATTGTCATTCCGCTGCGCAGACCGGCGCGTTTGATTGCATCCTCAAGGTTTTTGCAGAGTTTACTCTCGCCGGTCAGCCATTCGGGGTGAGATTTTGGTATCGGCGGGGCGTATTTGCGCCTGCCCATTTTGGCAATCGGGTCGGCGAATGCCCCCTGAAACGGTATCAGTTCGCGCCCGTCAATTTCTTTGGGTATCAAACGCCCGACGGCATTTTCCACAAATTCCATCTGCCCCTCCTTATGCTTTGCCAACATCAAGATATTTTTTCAAAAACTTCGGGCAAGAATTTTTGACGATTTAACTTTCCCAAAACGCTGGCACGGAAATTGCTGCTTCTTTCGGCGGAGGTGATGCTATGGCAAGGTGGCTAATTGTTGACGACGACATAAGATTTACCGAGACCCTGACGGAGGTGCTCCTCAAAAACGGCTTTGATGTCGGCGTGGCATACTGGGGCTCTGACGCCCTTCAAAGCCTTGACGACAACTTTGACGGCGTCCTGGTTGACCTCAATCTGACCGATATTGACGGCGACGAGGTCATTGAAAAGATAAGACAGCGTTTCCCCAACATCAAACTGGGGCTGATAACGGGGATTCCGGAGGTGGAACTGAAGGAACTTGCACAAAAATGCCGCGCCGATTTTTACCTTCGCAAACCCTTTGAGATAAAAAAACTTATCCAGATTATGAGGCAGGTTGAAAAACAGGAGGTGTGAAGATGCGCCATTATGACAAATTACTTGCCATATTGGCAG
>JAMOPH010000403.1 GCA_027064665.1 bacterium
TGGCGTGGACCTTCGCCTGTTTGACGAGATAATCGGTGTCGCCAAAGCGTTCTGCACAAGGGTTGGCAACGGTCCGTTCCCCACGGAGGGCGACGAGAAAATTCAAGCGCTTCTGCGGGGAACGGGAGAACACCCCTACGATGAGTTCGGCTCCACCACGGGGCGCCCGAGGCGTTGCGGCTGGCTTGACGGCGTGATTCTCCGCTATTCCGCTCGCATCAACGGCGTTGATTCCATCGCACTGACTAAACTTGATGTCCTCTCCGGCATTGACCCAATCAAAATTGCGGTAAGATACAAAAACTTCGCAGATTTCCCGGCGACATCCGCCGAGGCGGAGATGGCAGAACCCGTCTATGAGGAACTTTCCGGCTGGCGGGAGGATATATCTGCATCTTCCAATTTTGAGGAACTCCCGGAGAACGCCAGACGATATATCCGCAGGATTGAGGAGATTGCCGGCGCGCCGGTCAGATACATCGGCGTGGGACCTGCCCGCTCGCAGATGATTGTGAAAAGGGGTTAATTTTCTGATAAACCAACTCACTGGAGGTAAAGATGGAGGAAAGGGCCTCGCTTCGAACGGAGATTTTGGGTGGTCTGGTCACATTTATGACGATGGCTTACATAATTTTTGTCAACCCTGCGGTGCTTTCTGCGGCAGGGATGGATTTCGGCGGCGTGACATTTGCCACCTGCATTGCGGCGGCGGTTGCCACGGCGATTATGGGGCTTTATGCCAATCTGCCCATAGCGCAGGCGCCGGGAATGGGCGAGAACTTCTTTTTCGCCTACACTGTTGTTCTGGGGATGGGTCTTGCGTGGCAGGATGCCCTCGGCGCAGTGTTCGTGGCGGGAGTTATATTTTTGCTTTTGTCGGTTTTCAAGGTGCGCAGATACATAATTGATGCGATTCCCGAGACTATGAAGCACGCTGTCGCCGCCGGAATCGGGATATTTATCGCCTTCATCGGGCTGGTGGATTCGGGGATTATCGTCAAAAGTCCCGGCGGAATTGTGCAACTTGGAAATTTGAAGGCGCCCCACACTCTTTTGGCGCTGTTCGGGCTGTTTTTAATTATCATCCTGATGAACCGGAAGGTCTATGGTGCGATACTGTGGGGAATTCTGGCGTCCGCTGTGGTTGCCCTGATTTTCGGGATGGTCAAATACACCGGGATTGTCTCTATGCCGCCTTCGCCGTCGCCGACATTTTTGAAGTTCAGTTTGAGCAAAATCCTCAACCCCGATTTTTGGGTGGTGGTCTTCATATTCCTGTATATGGATATGTTTGACACCGTGGGCACACTACTTGCCGTGGCGGAGGCGGGCAATCTTATGACCCCTGACGGCAGGGTTGTCCGGGGCAACCGTGCCCTGATTTCCGATGCCGTGGGAACCATTGTCGGGGCGCTGTTCGGCACATCAACCGTGACAAGTTATATTGAATCCACTGCCGGAATTACCGCTGGCGCCCGAAGGGGAATTGCCGCCGTGGTCGTGGCGGTGCTGTTTGTCCTCTCGCTGTTCTTCTATCCGCTGATAAAGATGATTGGCGCAGGGATTCAGGTCGGGGACAAGGTCTTTCATCCCATCACTGCGCCGGCGCTTATTGTGGTCGGGGCGATGATGACCACCTCGCTGGCGAAAATTGACTGGAGCAAAAAGTGGGACGTCATCCCGGCGTTTATCACCATAATCGGAATTCCACTGACATACTCCATCGCCGATGGTTTTGCGCTGGGATTTGTGAGTTATGTAATCTCTGGCGTTGCGGCGGGCAAAAAAATTCCGGTTGCTATGTGGATTATTGCCGCTTTATTTGTTCTTCGCTATATCCTTGTGTAAAAGGAGGAGAAAATGGAGGACAAAATTCGTGGAAGAGTGTGGGTTATCCGTGATAAGGATGGAAATCCCATCAACGATATTGACACCGATATGATTTTCCACAACAAACACCTGGCGATAACCGACATCAAGGAGATGGGCAAGTATGCCTTCGGGAACCTTGAGGGCTGGGAGGATTTTCCGCAGAAGGCGAAGGCCGGCGATATTCTGATTGTCGGTGAAAATTTCGGCGCAGGGTCATCACGGCAGCAGGCAGTGGATTGCTTCATCGCCCTTGGAATTCAGGCGATAGTGGGCGAAAGTTTTGGGGCGATATATTTCCGCAACTGCGTCAATGCCGGCTTGCCGATTATGGTTGCGCCGGGAATTGCTCATTCTCCGGTTCAGTCCGGCGATGAAATTGAGATTGACACTACCACGGGCAGGATATACGACATAACGCAGGGGATTGAACTTCCGCCGGCTAAACCCCTCACGGATGTGCAGAGGAAAATAATTGATGCCGGCGGGCTTTTGGAACTTGCCGTGAAGATGAGGTGATTTGCCCTCACAAATCATCTTCCCAATTTGTTTGTCCTCAACTTGTTATGGTCTTTTTATCAGATTTTTCATAAAAGACCTTGACAAGTTGAGTGTGCTTTCATATCCTCTTACAGGGGGGTGTGGGAACCTCTTTATTTTGGTTTGTAAATAGCGGGTTTAATTATTTTGATATCAATGAGTTATGGCTACAAAATTTGAAAAACTGCCAATTGTCGCCATAGTTGGACGCCCAAATGTGGGTAAATCGTCGCTGTTCAACAGAATTCTGCACAGGCGGATTGCCATAGTCCACGATTTGCCCGGTGTCACGCGGGACAGAAACTATGCGGAGTTTGAGTGGAACGGGCGCCGATTCGTGTTAGTGGACACTGGCGGTCTTCTGCCCAACCCGGAGAACGAACTTGAGTTCGGCGTGGTCAGGCAGGTGGAGAACGCCATCGCCGAGGCGGACCTTTTGGTGTTTGTGGTTGAGCCGGATATCCATCCCGAGGATTTTGAGGTTGCGGACCTTCTCCGGCGTTCGGGCAAGCCCGTCATTGTCGTGGTGAACAAGGTTGACGACCCTCTGGACAACTGGTCCGGGGCGGAGACAGAACGATTCGGTTTAGGCGAGGTCTTCAGGGTCTCGGCGAAATACGGCCACAACACCGGCGATTTTTTAGACGCCGTGGTTGAAAAACTCCCGCCGACAAAAGTTTCCGAGACCGAGGAGGATGTGATAAGACTTGCCATTGTAGGTCATCCGAATGTGGGTAAGTCCTCGTATTTGAATAAGTTGTTGGGGAAAGAGATTGCGCTCGTTCATCCCGAGCCGGGCACCACCCGGGACCCGGTGAATGCACACATAAAATACTACGGCACCACCTACGAGGTGGTTGACACCGCCGGGCTGTATCACAAGCAGAAGGACATTGACTTTTTCTCCGCCCTCAGGACGATTAGGGTGCTGGAAAACTGCGATGTCGCCCTGCTTCTGCTGGATGCCACACTGGGGATAACCCGCCAGGACAAAAGGATTGCCGATATGGCGCTTTCCCGCTATCGCGGGCTGGTGATTGCGGTCAACAAGTGGGATTTGGTTGAGAACAAATCCCGCAGGACGATGCTGGAATACGAGGAGATGATAAAGCAGGAGGCGCCGTTTCTGGCGCACATCCCCATTGTGTTCATCTCCGCCAAAACCGGGCTGAGGGTTAGGACGGCGTTTGATATGGTTCACCGTGTGGCGCAGAAAAGGCGCGAGCGTGTGAAAACCTCGGAGTTGAACAGATTGGTCTGGCATCTGCAGACGGAGCAGCCGCCGCCGGTTTATCGTGGGCGCCGCCCAAAAATCTACTATGCCACTCAGGTGGATGTTGCGCCGCCGTCGTTTGTGTTTTTTGCCCGGCTGCCGAAGGCTATTTCGCCGTCATACAGGCGCTACATAACCAACAAAATCAGGGAGCAGTTCGGATTTGAGGGTGTGCCATTTAAGTTAATTTTCAGGGATAAGCGCAGATAGATAACAAAATGTATCAGGTGATTGACATAATTGCCGGTGCGGCAATAGGATATCTGATTGGCGGATTCCCGACGGGGTATCTCGTGGTAAAATGGAAAGCGGGGAAAGATGTCCGCAAAGTCGGCAGCAGTTCCACTGGCGCCACCAATGTCTCAAGGGTGCTGGGCAAAAAAATTGCGGCGGCGGTTGCCCTTGTGGATGCCCTCAAGGGAATTCTGGCGTATGCGTTGGTGTATTATGTCCTTGGCGCCCGGGCAATCCCCGAGATTGCTGCCGTGTCTGCGGTGGTGGGGCATTGTTTCCCGGTCTATCTTGGGTTTCACGGTGGAAAGGGTGTGAGCACCGCCTTCGGCGCCGCACTTATCGTGGCTACTCTGCCCGCTGTGGTTGCCTTCGGCGTGTTTTTGTTCGCTCTGCTTGTTGCCCGGCGGGTCTCCGCAGCATCGCTGACCGCCGTGTGGACATTCGCCGGTTGCGTGTTCCTGTTTGATAACTCGTTGCCCATCAGGATATTGAGCGTGTTTCTGGCGCTGTTTATTACATTCACTCACAGGGAAAACATAAAAAGACTTCTGTCAGGACAGGAGAAACCAATCTTTGGGGTGAGATAGATGGCAAAAAAGGACGACACAATTCAACTTCCGCCGCTGAAGAAACTGTATTACTCCATCACCGAAGTTGCGGAGATGACCGGACTCAAACCGCACATCCTCAGATACTGGGAGACCGAGTTCCCGTTTCTTAAGCCCAAGCGCAACCGTGCCGGAAACCGGGCATACCGCAAGCGGGATATTGAGATGGTCCTGCTGATAAAGAAACTCCTTTACGAGGAAGGCTACACCATTGAGGGCGCAAAGCAGAAAATTCGCCAGATGAGAAGACAGAAAAAATCCGCCGGGGGGAAAGAAGAATTAGGTTCTCAATGCAGAGAGTTTTTGAGGGAGATACTGGCTGAATTGGAAAAAGTGAGGGATGCATTAAAGTAGAAATGCTGATAGTTTTTAAGAAAATCGGCAACTGGAACTGTGCAGATTTGCTGCAAAATAACGGTGTTGGCGGAGGGGATAAAAAAACACTTGCGCAAAATGGCGGGTTTTATATTTTTGAATTCAGTTCGGGGCGTGGCGCAGTCTGGAAGCGCACTGGCATGGGGGGCCAGGGGTCCCCGGTTCAAATCCGGGCGCCCCGATTTTTTTATCTGCAACCCAAACCGGAGTGCCACCGATGAAATATGAGACCGTAATAGGTCTGGAAATCCATATCCAGTTGTCCACGAGGACCAAGATGTTCTGTTCCTGTCCGGTGCCGCCCGAGGACGCAATCCCCAACACCTATGTCTGTCCGGTGTGCCTCGGGATGCCCGGAACTCTCCCGGTGCCAAACGAGGAGGCGGTAAATTACGCACTTATGCTTGCGGCGGCGCTTGGATGCCGTGTCAACCGAAAAAGCATTTTTGCCCGCAAAAACTACTTCTACCCCGACCTGCCCAAAGGATACCAGATAACACAGGACGAAATCCCGATTGCCGAGGAGGGGAAACTGACAATTGAAACCCCCGACGGCGGCAAAAAGGACATCAGAATCCGCAGAATTCATCTTGAGGAGGATGCCGGAAAGTCTTTCCACACGATGGGATTTGAGAACTACACTCTCGTGGATTTCAACCGGTGCGGTGTGCCGCTGATAGAGATTGTCTCGTATCCGGATATTTCCTCGCCGGAGGAGGCGGCGGCATATGTCCGGGCGATGCGCCAACTGGTCACATATCTTGGAATCTGCGCTGGCGATATGGAAAAGGGCAACCTGCGGGTTGACGCCAATGTCTCCGTCCGCCCGGCGGGGCAGACTCAACTGGGCAAG
>JAMOPH010000404.1 GCA_027064665.1 bacterium
TTATGCTTTGCCTGGCTATGAAAACTCATTGAAAAACAAAACCGAAAAATAAAAACGCCACTGATGTCAACTAAAAATCAATGCTGATTTTTTATCTTTTGAAAAACCATAACCCACAAATATATTTGTTCTCACATCATCAGGAGGAAAAAATGCTTCCCGAGAAATTCCTCAACTGGGCGTATCACAAGCGGGCGAAACTTGTCCGCAGGCAGGTTGAGGGCGAAAATATCCATCCCCGGGAGATTTTTCTGGGATTTACCACCCACACGCCAGCCATCATCACTCACGGAAGCGCCGGGCTGAACGGCTCAATCAAGGGAATCGGGTTCCTGCCCAAAAAGGAATACATTGAGGAAATTCTGGACATCTATATGCGGCACATCGCCACCGCCGACCAGGAACACTACGCCGACCGCGGGCTGAAAATCCTCTACGAGCAGATGTGGTCGCCGCAGGCTTTTGACAAAATAGATTTTTCCATCCTCGGCACACTGGAACTTGCCAAGGGTCACACCTGGACAAATCTTCACGAGAATCCCGAGGCGACCCTGCTTTTCTACGAGCCGCCGGTCATATCCTTTGAGGTTCGCTGCATCGCCGAAATCCACACCGATGGGATATACCACAAATTCCTCAATGCCCAGCACGATATGTTCCACCATCCGAACCCCGAGCGATGGAAAAACCGCCCAGCATACATTTTCCGGATAAAGGAAATCTACGACAACTCCGCCACCCGCGATGGTTTCGGGAGACCGATTTTCCCGTGAACGAGAATTCCCTCTCCTTCCGGACAAGCCCCGGGTGAGGGGAAACAAATACATTTGGTTCCCCGACCAATCTGTTCCTTTAGGAGTTTATCTAATTCGAGCGATGACCGAAGATGGGCAGGTCGCACAGAAAAAAGTGGTGCTAATAAGATAGCAAATTGGTTCCCGAATTCAGACAAGGGCGCCAAATTATTATATTATTCGCTCAAAATACCCAACTTGTGCGCGATATAGAACAATATAATCCCCGCCGCCACGGAGACATTGAAAGAATCAATCTCCCCCGCCTGCGGTATTGAGACAATCACATCGCCTTTGCGGCGGACCTTACCGGATACACCCTCGCCCTCCGAACCCATCACCACGGCGATTTTACCGGCGGGCTCAAATTTGGTTATCGGCACCGAATTCGGCGAGGGCTTGTCGGCGACTATCACAGTGTATCCGTGGTCCTTGAGGACACCAAGCGTGTGCGCCAGCGACTCTGCCCGGGCGATTGGCGTATGTTCTGTGGCGCCGGCGCTTGTGTGCACCACCACCGGAGTTATCTGCGCGCTGTTTTTTGTCGGGATTATAACTCCCCCGGCGCCGCACAGGTTCGCACTGCGGATTATCGCCCCCAGGTTGTGCGGGTCGGTTATGCCCTCCGCCAGAACCAGAATCTCCGGCTGGCGGTCAATTATTATATCAAGCGGAGTGTATTCAAATTCCTCCGCGCGGGCGACAATCCCCTGATGGTCCGGGCGCTTGATGAGATTATACAGGTATTGCTTGCTCACCACCGACAGGCGAAAATCCTTGGATATGCCGTATTTTCTCATTTCGCGCTGGAGAAAATTTTTGGCGGGCTCGGTCAGAAATATCTGGAACACTCTGCGGGGTCCCCGCAGGACCTCAACCACCGGGCGCCTGCCGAAAATCAGTTCTGTCCGGACAAATTCGGGCATCTAATCTGCCACCTCCACCACGACATTGTCAATCAGGCGGGTGTTCCCCAGAAACACCGCGGTGGCAATCATAACCCGCCCGCGGATTTGGTCTAAAATTTCCATCGTATCGGCGTCAACAATTTCCACATACTGCACCTTGAACGGTCCGGAGTTTTCTAAAAATTCCCGCACCGCGGCGACCACTTTTTTCGCGTCGCGCTCGCCGTTTTCTATCATAGTTTTGCCCAGAACGAGCGCCTTATATATCGCCGGGGCGACTTTGCGCTCCTCGGGGGAGAGATACTCATTCCGCGAGGACATCGCCAGACCATCCGGCTCGCGCACCGTGGGACCCGCCACAATTTCTATCGGGAAGTTGAGGTCTTTGACCATCTTGCGGATAACCGCCAACTGCTGACCGTCCTTCTGCCCGAACACGGCGAAATCCGGCTGGACAATATTGAAAAGTTTTGCCACCACTGTCATCACGCCGCGGAAATGCCCGGGGCGGTATTTCCCGCAGAGGACCTTGGTCATCTCGCCGTCAATATCCACATATGTGCGGTTTTTGAGGTCGTCGGGGGGATACATCTCCTCCACCGAGGGCGCGAAAATTATGTCCACGCCCTCTTTTTCGCAAAGTTTTCTGTCGCGCTCAAAATCCCGGGGGTAGCGGTCGTAGTCCTCATTCGGACCGAACTGGGTGGGATTGACAAAAATTGACACCACAACCACATCGGCTCTTTTGCGCGCAATCCGGATAAGCGACAGATGCCCCTCGTGAAGGTATCCCATCGTTGGCACAAATCCGATAGTTTTGCCCTCGCATCTGATTTGCCGCGACTTGGACTGCATCAGAGGGATTGTCCTGATTATCTCCATAGGTTTCGCCCCCGGTTTAATTGAGATAAAAATATCTTTGCGAACCGGCGGGAACGCAACAGGTTTTCGCAGGTTTTGCGCCGGGAAAACTAAATTCAATAACCCGATCCGGCGCGCCTGGGTGGTATAAATATAATCTAACCCTTGCGAAGACATCCGGGATTGATATAATTTTACAATAGAACTTCTGCAGGGGGACACGATGAGGAAGTGTGCAATTTTTGTTTTTGCCATTGCTGGTTTGCTTTTCGCCGAGACGCACATTCCCGGGGGAAATATCTCCGGTATATGGACCGCCGACGGCTCACCATATTACATTGAGGGTGAGGTGCACATCCCCACCGACAGTATGCTGGTAATAGAGCCAGGGTGTTCAATCATATTCACCGGGCACTATAAGTTCTGTGTGGACAGCAATGCGGTTCTTAAAGCGATAGGGACAGAGACAGACAGTATAGTTTTCACCGCCCAGGATACGGTGCTGACAGACACAAGCGGAGGTCATCACGGAATAAGGTTTTATTATGCGGCGGAGGGATGCACCCTAATGTATTGCAGAGTTGAATATGGGAATGCACTTGGTGATTATGAATCTGAGGATGCTTGGGGAGGTGGAATTTGGTGTTATTGTTCCAATTTGGTTGTATTGAATAGTGCGATAATAAGGAATTCTGCAACTTATTATGGTGGAGGGATTTATTGTTATAGTTCCGAAGGAGCTATTTTGAACTGTGTAATCAGCGAGAATGTATCGTCCTGGGACGGCGCTGGAATTTATTGTTCCTATTCTGATTTCACGATAGAGAACAATATTATAACCAACAATTCTTCAACAGACGGGGGAAGTGGAGGAGGTATTTGTTGCAGTCACTCTAATCCTGTAATATACAATAATGTTATCAGAGAAAATATGACAAACTATTGGGGAATAGGTGCTGGAATTTGTTGTAGTGATAGTTCCTGTCCAACTATACAAAGCAACTATATAGAGGGAAACTCTGCCCGCTTAGGGGCTGGCGGAGGCATTGCCTGCGACATTGGTTGCGATGCAATGTTGTTGGGCAACGTGATTCGGGGTAATTACGCCGACTGGGGCGGGGGAATTGGTACTTGTTTATGTGACCCGATAATAAAAGCCAACATAATCGCTGAAAATTCGGGTGGTACCGGAGGTATTCATTGTAGTTGGCATTCTAATCCACTTATAGAGAACAATATTATTACCGGGAATATAGCAAGTGAGGGTGGTGGTGGAATTGCATGTGAGGATTCATCTAACCCAATTATATTGAATAATACAGTTATTAATAATTTGGGTGGAGGAATTATCTGTGTTGGAGCGTGCAGACCGATAATTTTCAATACCATACTGCGTTCAGATCCCTCTTTTAATGAAATCAATATATTAGGAACCGGATGTGCCGGATCTACTGTTTTCGTTGCTTATTCAGATATAGACACCACAAGATATCATATAGATTCAGACACGGCAGGTGTAATAATCTGGGGTCCCGGCATAATCAACTCCGACCCACTTTTTGCCGATACCTTGTTTCATCTTTCCGCTGGTTCTCCCTGCATAGATGCCGGCGCAGAATCTGTGTATGTCCCAATCTGGGACACGGTTGTATATGCGCCAGATTACGATTTTGATGGCGGTGTCCGTCCCTACGGTGCAGGATGGGACATCGGCGCAGATGAATATGGAGCGTGGGAGATTACCGAAAATATAAAACACCCTCAAAAAATAGAAATCTCCGCCTATCCCAATCCCTTCAACTCCGCCTGCGTCATCACTGTGCCGGCGGGGGCGAGGGTGGAGATATATGATTTGCAGGGGAGAATAGTATATACTTCCCCATCGGCGGGCACTAAAAATGGCAAACATATCTGGTCCCCGAACCAATCTGTCCCATCCGGTGTCTATCTAATTCAGGCGATAGCCGAAGATGGGCAGGTCGCCCGGAAAAAAGTGGTGCTGATAAGGTGATACATTCATCCCGGCGTGAGTTTTTCTCGTGGGAAAAGCGAAATGGTCACAAGAAACTTATTTGAGCGTAGCGGTCTTCCCTCGCCCTTTCTCTAAAAACTTTCCGGCGTTCGGAAATCAAAGATTTCCGAACGCCGAGGATAAAAGTTTTTAGGAAGAAAGTCTTTTCCTTCTTCCTCTGGGAGGAGGTGGTTCGCGAAGCGAACCGGATGAGAGAAGAATAAAAAAACTCACCCGGCGCGCTTGCGCCAGCATCAGTCGGGCGGTCATTCCTCAACGAGGGCGACGCACTGGCAGGCGATAGCCTCTCCCCTGCCGATTTCTCCAAGCCCCTCGTTGGTGCGCGCCTTGACCGAAACGCGGGAGATATCCAGACCGCACAGGCGGGCGATGTTATCCCTCATCGCCGGAATATACGGGGCGAGTTTGGGTTTTTGGGCGATTATGTTGCAGTCCACGGAAACCGGGCGCAGACCTTTCCGGCGGAGCATCTCAACCACCGCGGCAAGGATTTTTTGGGAATCAGCATCCTTCCACTGCGGGTCGAAGTCCGGGAAATGGGTTCCGATATCGCCGAGGGCGGCGGCGCCTAAAAGCGCATCGGCGACTGCGTGCAAAAGCGCATCGGCATCGGAATGACCCAGAAGCCCCTTCGTGTGCGGAATCTCCACGCCGCCCAGAATCAATCTCCTTCCCTCAACCAGCCGATGAATGTCGTATCCTATTCCGACTCTCACTGTTTTGGCTCCTTTTTTCTCCTTCGTCTGGATTCCGACTCAAGTTTTTTCAGTGCCTCGGAGGCGGCGCGCTGTTCGGCGCGTTTTTTGCTTGAGCCCACGCCGATTCCCAGCAGTTCCTCGTCGCGGTAAACGCCCACGGTGAACTGCGGGCTGTGTTCGGGACCGGTGGTCTCAAGGACCACATACCGCGGGCGCGCCCCCTGCGACTGCAAAACCTCAAGCAGTCGCCCCTTGTAGTTGATAAATTTCGGCGACCGCAGAACCACATCGGCATACTTTATAATCGTCCGCTGGACAAATTTGCGCGCCGCCGAAAGCCCGCCATCAAGGTATATCGCCGCGACAACTGCCTCATACACATCCGCCAGAACCGAACTGCCCAGATAGAAATCCTCGTCCTTTTTGTAGATCA
>JAMOPH010000405.1 GCA_027064665.1 bacterium
GCCAAAATTCCGCCGAATTTTGCCTGATTTTGCCCCATAGGTTCACAGTCCGCCCTTGCGCTGGGGTTTTTTGTTAATCTGGTCAATGTTTGCCGGCGGGACTGAATCCGGCATAACCACCGGGCGTGCCTTCTGCGTTGAGGTGGTGTCCTCTCCGGTGTGCGGCAGAGTGCAGTATTTTGTCGGCACGGGATTTCTCCGCAGGAAAACCTCTCTCACTTTGGGGCATCTCTGTGTCGCCAGAAGCCCCGACTCCCGGCAGATTGTCAGGAAAACCACCTCGTCGTAGGGGACATCAAACTCGTCCTCCTTCGTGGGACCGTGAGGATACAGCATAAGCATAAGTTTTGTCCAGGTGGGCAGAGCCGCCCGTGAGCCGGTCATACCCTCGCCGATTGGAGTGAGGTCGTCATAACTGATGTGGACGCCGGCGGTGTATTTTTTAGTGAATCCGACGAACCACGCATCGGTGTAGTCGTTGGTGGTGCCGGTTTTCCCGCCCGCTGGATGTAAAAATCCGAACATCCTTGCGGCGTATCCGGTGCCGTGGTCAATAACGCTCTGGAGCATTGAGGTCATCACATACGCCACTCCGCGGGAGAGGACCTCCTCGCGCCGGGTCTGTCCGCGGTAGATTACCGTGCCGTCGCGGTCAATTATCTTGTCAATGAACACGGGCTCAACCTTGACCCCAAGGTTCGGGAAAACCGAATACGCCACAACCATATCCCACAGTTTCACCCCGCTTGAGCCCATAGCGATTGACAGCACCGGGTCCAGCGGCGTGGTGATTCCCATTCTGCGGGCGTATTTTATCACATTCGCGGGACCCACCTGCTCGCAGAGCCGTATTGACGCCAGATTGCGGGATTTCATCAGTGCCTCTCTGAGGGTGATTCTGCCCAGATATTTGTGGTCATAGTTCTGCGGCCGCCACAGTTTCCCGTCCTCCATAGGCCAGGTGCCGGGAGTGTCGTCTATTCTGTCTGATGGCTGCCAGCCGTTGTCAATCGCGGCGGTGTATAAAAACGGCTTGAACGCCGAACCCGGCTGGCGCACAGCCTGCGTCACACGGTTGAACTGGCTTTGCTTGAAATCCTTTCCGCCAATCATCACGATAATTCGCCCGGTGGAGTTCTCTATCGCGAACACCGCACCGTTGAGTTCCTTCCATTTGCGCACCGTGTCGCCGGTGGTGCTGTCATAGACAAGTTCGGTATACTGTGGGTCGTCGGGATGGTGCGTTACCTGAATTCGCCGCTCCATCTGGTGGATTCGGTTGCGCAGTGTCTCTGCCACCGCCTCGTTGAGTTTGTAGTTCAGGGTGGTGTAGATTGTGACTCCTTGAGTGTAGAGCCAGTCCTCGCCGTAGATTTCGGCAAGTTTTCGCCGCACAAAGTCAACAAAATACGGCGCCTTCCAGCCCTCGCCCTTGGTCTTTTCCTTGAAAACCACCGGGATTTTCCTCAGGGAATCATACTGCTCGGGCGAAAGATGACATACATCATCCATAAAGTCCGATTTTTCCATCAATCCGAGCACCACATTGCGCCTTTTTTGAGCCCTTTTGGTATTGCGCAGGTAGTATTCTGGTGCGCGAAGACCGCCCACGATAAGCGCCGCCTCCTCGGGACCCAATTCTGATGCAGGCTTGTCAAAAAACTTCCGCGATGCCGCCTCAACTCCGTAGCACCCGCGCCCCATATAGACCTGATTCAGATACAGTTCTAATATCTCATACTTTGAATACTTGTGCTCTAACCTGATTGCGGTGAGGGCTTCTTTAATCTTTCGGGTCAGCGTTTTTTTCTGGGACAGGAACAGATTTCGCGCCAGTTGCTGGGTGATGGTGCTTCCGCCCTGGGCAATTCTGCGGGTTTTTATGTTGACAAAAAGCGCCCCCAAAATTCTGAACGGGTCAAGTCCCCAGTGGCTGAAAAAGCGCCTGTCCTCGGTGCTTATGAGCGCCTTGATGAACCACGGGGAGACATCGTTTATGGACACCCAGATTCTTTTTTCCCCGGCAAATTCCGCCAGAAGAACCCCGTCGGCGGAATACATCCGGCTGACCAGCGGCGGCTGATACTCTTCAAGTTGCTCCGGGTCGGGAAGTTCCGGAAGATAGAGTATATAAGCCACAAAAAGCAACACCGCCGGCACTATTATCCCGGCTAAAAACCCGAAAAGCCCGCTTATGAGTGCACCTGTCCAGTTGAACGGATGCTGAATTGTGACGATTACATTTTCTATGTGCTTTTTTGTGCTCATAGATTTCTGTATTCCCGCCCGATGTCCTTGCGGTAGAACGCCTTTTCAAAGTGAATTTTTTTGACAGCGTTGTAGGCGCGGTCAATTGCCCGGGCGTAGGTGTTGCCCTGACCGACCACGGTGAGCACTCTGCCGCCGTTGGTGATGATATTCTCGCCTCTGCGGTCGGTGCCGGCGTGGAAAACAATCACCTGCTCCTGCGGAATTTTTGCCACCTCGTCAAGCCCGCTGATGGGATAGCCCTTCTTATACCGCTTGGGATATCCCCCCGATGCCATAACCACGCCCACCGCTTTCCGGTCGTGCCATTCAACATCTGCCTCAAGGACCCTGTTCTCAAGGGCGAAAAGCATCATCTCCAGAAGGTCCGATTTGAGCAGGGGGAGAATCGCCTGTGTCTCCGGGTCGCCGAAGCGGCAGTTGAACTCCAGCACCTTCGGACCGCTTTCGGTGAGCATAAGCCCGGCATACAAAATCCCCTTGAACGGCGCGCCCATATATTTGAGCCCCTCAAGGGTGGGGATGATGATTTCCTCCATAGTTATTTGCTCCAGTTCAGGGTCAAAGAGAGGATGAGGCGCCACACAGCCCATTCCGCCGGTGTTGGGACCCTCGTTGTTGTCGTAGGCTCGCTTGTAGTCCTGTGCGGGTTTGAGCAGAACAGCGTTGTCGCCGTCGGTCATCGCCAGAACCGAGATTTCTGTGCCCCGCAGAAACTCCTCAATTACCACGGTTTTGCCGGCATCGCCCCAGGTGCGCTCTATCATCATATGCACGATTGCATCCCTTGCCTCGTCAATGTTTTTAGCCACTATTGAGCCCTTGCCACCGGCGAGACCATCGGTCTTTATCACTATCGGGAACTCGTGCTCCTCAACGAACTTTATCGCTCCCTCCGGCGTGTCAAAGGTCACAAAACCCGCGGTGGGAATGTGGAACCGCTGCATAAATTCCTTGGCGAAGACCTTGCTTGATTCAATTTTTGCCGCCGCCTGCGTGGGTCCGAACACATTGAGCCCCCTTTTGTTGAAATAGTCCGTTATTCCCTCGGCAAGGGGATCCTCCGGTCCCACTATGGTCAGGTCAATGCTGTTGTGCTCGGCGAAATTCGCCAGTCCGCGGATATCTTTCTGGTTTATATCCACATTTTTTGCAATCTGGGCGGTTCCTGCATTCCCCGGTGCGACATAGAGTTGTTCAACATAGGGACTTTGCTTTATCTTCCAGGCGAGGGCGTGTTCGCGCCCGCCGCCGCCCACTATGAGGACATTCATCCTTTCCCTCCCCAATGTTGTGTTTGTTTTATTTTAAGGCAAATTTTGGGGTTTTCCACAAAAATTTGATGGGGACTGCCGGCGATGGTGTTATCTCCACATAGTGATGAAAAATTTTGCCACAAAGAACAGAAGCAGCGACCCCGCCAGCGCAAAAATTATCCACTTCCAGCCGCCGGGGTAGCGGGACCGGTCCGGGCGCTGGAAATGATAGCGCCCCTCGCCCCGTTCAGCGGATTTTTCCGCCATCTCGCGCCTTTCCTGGGAAAACCTGACACTATGTCGCGAAAGCCTCGCCATAGTTCACAGAAATACCGCGTGAAATAATTTAATTCCCGGCTGGATGAAAAACCACAGGATATTTATCCCCGACAGTGCCCCAAAAACTATCACGGCGAGCAGAATTGTGGGACCATAGCGCTCAAGGAAAAACACCGTTGACGGGCGAACTTTCGCCAGCCCGAAAAGGATTTTGGAGCCATCCAGCGGCGGAATTGGAATCAGATTGAACATCGCCAGAATCACATTTATGTCCATTGTGTAGAGGACCATATACCACAGCGGATTGTAGATGTATCCCACCCGGGTGAGGATTTTGAGGATAATTCCTGCGGCGATGGCGGTGAGAAGATTCGCTCCCGGTCCGGCAAGGGACACAAGCACGATGTCCCTTCGCGGATGGCGGAAGTAGTATGGATTTATCGGCACGGGTTTTGCCCATCCGAAGTGGAACAGAAACAGCGCGATTGTTCCCAGCGGGTCAAGATGGGACAGCGGGTTGAGGGTGAGTCTTCCCGCGCGGGCGGGTGTCGGGTCGCCGAGGGCATAGGCGACTCTGCCGTGGGCGTATTCGTGCACAGTCAGCGCGAACAGAAGCCCCGGAAGCCACAGGAAAAGTTGTGCAATTCCACTTGCCATACCCAGATAAAGATAATCCGGCGCGCCGTCGGGCAAAGCACTTTTTGGCTTTTGCGCTCACACATTGCGGACAAATCTTTTCCCGGGAAGTTGTTTTACCAGCCCCTCAATCTCAAGGGAGAACAGCGCCGACAGCGCGAATGCGGTGTCCATCTTGCACTTGCGGGCGAGGTCATCAATGTGGATTGGCTCGTGGGAGAGGTTTTCAAAAAGAATTTTCGCCGCGCCGGAAAGTTTTTTGATTTTCTGCTCTGTGGCAGAGATTTTGTCCACCGAGACCGAGGGGATTTTGAGCGCCTCAAGGATTTCCTCCGCCGAGGTGACGGGGATTGCGCCCTCTTTGAGAAGTTTGTTGTTTCCGGCGGTGGTCTTTCGCGTTGGCGAGCCGGGGACAGCGAAGACCTCGCGCCCCTGCTCAAGGGCGTGGTTTGCGGTGATAAGCGCGCCGCTGTCCGCTCCGCCCTCAACCATAACCACTCCCAGCGATAGCCCGCTGATTATGCGGTTTCTGCGGGGGAAATTGTATTTTTCCGGGCGGGTCCCCGGCGGAAATTCGGTCATCACCGCGCCCTGTCTGACTATCTGGCGGGCTAATTTGCGGTTCTGCGGCGGGTAAATCATATCCGGACCGTTGCCCAGCACCGCGATTGTCCTTCCCCCGGCGGCAAGAGATGCTCTGTGCGCGATTGAGTCAATTCCTGTGGCGAGTCCGCTCACCACAGTGACGCCGGCTTCCGCCAGTCCCCGGGCGATTTTCTCCGCCATAAACACTCCGTCGGGCGAGGGACGCCTCGTGCCAACCACAGCAACCGCCCGCTCATCCTGAACCTTGAGTTCCCCGTAGTAGAACAGAACCGGCGGCGGCGCAGGGATATTCCTCAGCCGCTCGGGATAGTTTTCCTCGCCGTAGATGAAGTATTTCACCTTCAACTGCGCGATTTTCTCCAGATTCCGCCGGACAGCGGGTTCCTGAGTGCATTTGGG
>JAMOPH010000406.1 GCA_027064665.1 bacterium
CTGGGTCGAGGACCTCAAGCAGTGCCGATGCCGGGTCGCCGCGGAAATCCTGCCCGATTTTGTCAATCTCATCAAGCATAAACACGGGGTTGTTAGAGCCGGCGCGCTTGATTCCCTGAATGATTCTTCCCGGCAGTGCGCCGACATAGGTTCTGCGGTGCCCGCGGATTTCCGCTTCGTCCTTCATTCCGCCCAGCGAGACGCGGACAAATTTGCGCCCCATCGCCCGGGCGATGGATTTCCCCAGCGAGGTCTTCCCGGTCCCCGGCGGACCCACAAACAAAAGTATCGGCGATTTCACATCCGGCTTGAGTTTGCGCACCGCCAGAAACTCAAGGACTCTCTCTTTGACCTCCTCAAGGTCGTAGTGGTCCTCATCCAAAATTCTGCGGGCTTCCTCAATGTCAATCCGGTCCTCGGTGGATTTGTTCCACGGCATCTCAACCAGCCAGTCAAGGTATGTGCGGGATACGGTGTATTCCGCCGAGGAGGGATTCATCTTTGACAGGCGGTCAAGTTCTTTGAGGGCGGTCTCCCGGGCTTCGTCGGGCATCCCGGCTTCCTCAATCTTTTTCCGCAGTTCCTCAATCTCTTTGCCGAAATCCTCCTCGCCCAACTCCCGCTGAATCTGTTTGAGTTGCTCCCGCAGATAGTATTCCCGCTGGGCTTTTTCAAGTTCCTTGGCGGTCTTCCGCTGAATCTCCTGCGTGATTTCCAGAACGGTCAGTTCCTTCTGCAGAAGTTGGTTGACCTTCTCAAGGCGCTTTTTGACATCAAGTTCCTCAAGGATTTCCTGCTTTTGTTGGGGTTCAATGTTGAGGTTTGCGGCGATAAAGTCGGCGAGGCGCCCGGGGTCGGTGGTGTTCATAGCGGCAAGGCGAAGTTCGTCGGGAAGATACGGGGCACTGGAGACCACCTTCTCAAAGGTCGCCAGAACGGTGCGCATAAGCGCCGTTTCCTCCTCGTCGCCGTGGCGGATTTCCTCCAACTCCTCAACCTTTGCCACCGGATACGGGTCCTGCTTGAGGATTTCCACAATCCTTATCCTCGCCTGCGGCTGGATTAAAAACTTCATACTGCCGTCGGGAAGGCGAAGCATTTTGAGAATCACGCCCCTGCACCCGACAGAATAGATTTTCGGCGCCTCATCAAGGTTCAGTTGGATATCCGATTCCTTCGCCTTTGCAAAAATTCCCAACTGCTTGTCCCGGGCTAAAACATCGTTTATCATCTGCACCAACTTTTTATCTATCACCACGAGGGGATGGATAAGCCCGGGAAACGACACCAGCCCCTCCGGAAGGGGCATTATCGGAAGTTCATATATTTTTTCCCTGTTCTTATTTTTCATAAGTCCTCATTCTATTGTTATTTCTTTTACAGGTTCGGAAACTTTTTCTATTTCAATTGTCAAAAAACCGTTTTTGTATTTCGCACTAATTTTACCTCCTACAAAATGCGGCGGTATTTTGATGTTTCTCTCAAAAGGACCGTAGTTTATCTCCATATGATGGAAAATCGGCGCCTGCCCGACAAAATTTTCCTTCCTGACCCCCTGAATTGTTATGATATCCTCGCTCTGTGTGAGGGTTATGTCGCCGATATCAATCCCGGCAATTTCAACCATAATGACCAGTTTGTCCTCGGTCTCAAACACATCCACCGGCGGATGCCACTTGTTGAGTTCATCCAGAAGGACCGGCAAATGCATCTGCGAGAACTCGGCGAACAGGCGAACTATTTCGTCATCAATGTTCTTTTTTACCTCAATCATCTCCCCCACCTTGCTTGTTGAACACCTATTATTGTAGAAAAAACCACAGATTTTTCAACGATTTTATTCCTTCACACTTCCGAGAGTGAGTCCGCTTACTAACCAGCGGCTCAATATGATGAACAATATCACAACCGGCACCGAAACTATGACCGAGCCGGCGGCATACAGCCCCCATTCGGTAGCCATATTTGACTGGAACTGCTTCAGTCCGAGGGGCAGGGTGAACATTTCCGGGTCCTGAAGCACCTGCGCCGCCACGATGTATTCTGACCACGCCGACATAAAGGAAAACAGCGCAGTTATCACCAGCGCCGGCGCCGCCAGCGGCAAAATCACTTTGTAGAACGCCTGAAAGTGCGAACAGCCATCAATTATCGCCGCCTCGTGCAGTGAGTTGGGGATTGTGTCGTAGTATCCCTTCATCTGCCAGATGCAGAACGGAAGCGCAGTGGCGGAATATATAATTATCAGCCCTAAATAACTGTTTATCAGCCCCAATTTGGCAATCATAATATACATCGGCAGAAGAAGCATAGTTGCGGGGAACATCTGCGTGGTCAGAAGGGCAATCAGACCGAATTTTTTGCCCACGAAATTGTATTTGGAGAAAATGTATCCCGCCATAGACGCCAGCACCACACCGGTTACTGTGACTGTCCCGGAGACCACAAGCGAGTTGAACATCCAGCGCAAAAACCTGCCGTCGGTGAGGAGTTTCCTGTAGGATTCCAGCGTTGCGCCCTCGGGAATTATCGCCAGAGATGTGGAAAGGAGTCTGTCGCCGGGGCGCAGGGAAATCGTTATCACCCGGCTTACAGGATACAGCGTAGCAAGCGTGAACACTATCAGAAACGCATAAATCAGCGCCAGTTTTATGGGTGAGTCCTTTCGCCTCATAAGACTATCATACCTCATTTCTGAACAAAATCAAGTAATTTTATCGCAAGAAAAAAGCGTTCCCCCAATTTTTGAACAATTCCTTTCTTTTGCTACCCGCAACACCCTTTCCCGAAAAAACAAAGTCATCCTCCGAGGCATTTTGAACATAGCGGTTCTCCTCGCCCTTTTTCTAAAAACTTTCCGGCGCTCGGAAATCTCTGATTTTCAAGCGCCGACCCCAAAAGTTTTAGGAAAAGGGTGCGGGGGAGAACCCTTTTTTCAAAAAGGATTTCCCCCGTCAAAATACTTTCTGTTCGGCAGAAGAATCATCAGACCGAGGAATATCATCACTGCGAGGGTGAAAATGGCGGCTTTGTAGGCAATTATTTGGGAAGCAAACTTTGACACCACAAGAACAGTTGCCCCCCACACAATCGGACCGGTGACGGCGGCGGCTTTGCCGGAGAGGGAATACAGTCCGAAAAATCTCCCCGCCATTTCGGGGGGTGCAAGATGAAGGATATAGGGGCGTGAGGTCGTCCACACGCCGCCCAGCATAGCGCCAAGCCAGCACCCTGCGGCGTAGAACATTGCTTTTGTTGGGAAAAGCGCAAGTGCGACAAGCCCGACAATCCATCCGGATAGCACCGCCACAAGCGAGCGATGATGCCCCATCGAATCGGAAATTCTGCCCCACAAAAACGAGCCGACCACGGCGAAAGTTGTGGCGACCACAAAAAACTTTATCTTCGCTGAATCGGACATACCCATAACTTTCTCGGCGAAAACGCCCATAAACACAATTGCGGTCTCCACGCCCTCCTGAAAGAAAAACCGTGCCACGACAAATCTTCTTACGCCGGGGAATTTCTTTGTATCCGCAAGTGTCTCAAAGATTTTTTTGAGCGGCGAAATCTCGCTTTCGTCGGCGGGGTAGCGGTGGCGCATCTCGTCGGCGAAAAAATAAATCAGCGTGGGCAGGGCAAAAAGGACAAACAGCGCCGCAGTGGGCAGAAATGTGGCAACTCTGCCGCCGGCGGGAATCGGTGTCCTTACGCCGAAAACCTCGCCGGTGTTGAAGGGCATAACCAGAATCATCCCAACTATTGAGCCGACATATCCGAGGGCGGTGCCGAGCCCGCTGATTTTGCCCCATCTGTGCGGCGGACCGACCCGGGGCAGAAGCGCATTGTAAAATGTCAGCGACAGTTGATAGAACAGATTTGCCAGAACGAAAAACGCCACCACGCCGAGGATACTTTTCCGCACCGCAAAGACCGGGATAAGCGCCGTCCCGAGGGCACACAGCACCACAGACGCCGCCATAAACGGCATCCGCCTGCCGTATCTGTCGGACAAAACCCCCAAAAGCGGCGCCAGAAATATCACCAGCCCCTGCGAGACAGAGTTCCCAAGCCCAACATAAATGTCTTTCCCGCCGAGGTCGGACACCACCAGAAGCGGAAAGTAAAGCGACACCACATTCATTGAGAATATAGTGTCGGCGAAATCATACAGCCCCCACACAAACTCCCTGAACTTTGAGACGGTGCGCTCCATCTGGAAAAGATAACCCAAAATTTGGCGAAAGACACAATAGATTATCGGGCAGGATGGCAAAAATTTTGGCGGTCGGGTTTACTGCGCCCCGGCGGAAAAAATCACTTCAACTCGCCCCGCACAAATTTCCTGACGACCTCATCGTCGGCGTTCATAAGGTCGGCGGTGTTGCCCCGCCAGTGAATTTTGCCCTGATAGAGCATCGCCCCATCGGCGGCAAGCCTTATCGCCTGCTCCATCTGATGAGTCACCCACACGAGCGAGATGCCCTCATTCTTCGCCAGTGAAATCATCAGGTCCTCAATGGTCTTTGTCGCAGTGGGGTCAAGAGCGGATGTCGGCTCGTCCAAGAGGATGACATCGGGCTGTGTGGCAAGCGTTCTTGCAAGGCAAACCCTCTGCGCCTCGCCCACCGAAAGTTGCGTTGAGTCCCGGTGGGCATAATCGGTGGGAAGTCCCACCTGCGCCAGAAGTTCGGCAATCCGGTCGTCATCAAGGGATTCGTTGGCAAAGCGGATATTGTCCGCCACGGTGCCGTCAAACAGGACCGGCTTCTGGAAAACCATCCCCACCCGGCGGCGCAGTTGCAGAACAGGATACTGCTCTATCGGCTTGTCCTCATACAAAATTTTCCCGGCAGTCGGGGAGAGCAATCTGTTCAAAAGGCGCAGAAGCGTTGATTTTCCGCTTCCGGAAGGTCCGACAATCACAAAAATCCCCGGCGGAATCTCAAGGTCCACGCCGGTGAGGACCTCAACGCTGTCGTATCGTGCCCTCACGCCCTCAAGGACAAACTTCGGTGTCGCCTTACTCTGGCTCATTGCAGCGAATACTCCGTCAGTTCCATATCGGTGGTGTCCCCCGAGGAGACATAGACAATCTTCACAGGTCCCACGCCGTCGGCGAGGTAGTTGGTTATCTCCAGCCGGACAAGCCCGCCCAGAGCGGAGACCAGCAGATGTTCCTCAAAACAGTCAAAGGTGCCGGCGGGGACAGTGATTGTGGTCTCTGCAACGACCTCGCCCTCAACCTCAATGTTCACGGTGTCGCTCCAGACAAACCCCACAGACGGTTCCAGCGGCGAAACGGCGATTATGTCCTCCAAAATTCTCCCCTGATAGAAAAATATCGCCTCCAAAAAATAATCCCCCCTGCGGTAGTAGGTTGAGTCGGTGTCGGTCTCGGTGGTCTTGACCACGACAAACCACTCAAGCGAATCGTATTCT
>JAMOPH010000407.1 GCA_027064665.1 bacterium
CTGCTGCCTCCGCCGCTGACTGCCTGCCAGTTGTAATCCGTCCCGTCAAACACAAGCACATCCCCAGCAGCGGAAGGAGCCTCGCCGTCGCTGTCAAGTATGACCGTCCCTTGGCTAAGGTCAAGGTTGCCGTTTATGCCTACATTCCCATCAAAGTATCCTGCCCAGTTAGTGCTTCCACCGAAGGCTTTTCCATAAACACCATAATTTGTCCCGGCACCTTGTGAGGAACCATAAATGGCATATTTGGTTCCATAGTCCCCGGTTACATCCCCATACACGCCAAACTTGGAATATGAAGAATTATTCTCGTCGTTATCATTTACAAAATAGCCCGCCATTGTAGATGCCAAACCAGTGGCGTCTTCATCAAACTTCCCGTAAACTTCATACCGTTCTCCACCTATATATCCGTATCTGCCGGCGCTGTATCTGCCAGCCACTGCAACATTATCTGTCCCGCTACCACTATTTCCATAGACGCCTATATGTCTGCTTGTGCCGCCGATGGCGGTTCCATAATATCCAAGGGCGCCAAAGGCATAATCGTCGGACTGCTGGGTTCTTCCAAAAACTCTGTAGGTCGGCAGGGAGGTTTCATACACTTTTGTGAGTTCGTTGCCATCATCGCTTGGGTAAAGATACTCCCCGGCATCAGTCCACTGGCCGCCGCCAATTCCTGAACCGTCAATAGTTATCGTATTTCCCGAAAGAGACACATCTATTCCGCCGGAGCCCGTAAATGTCAGGGTTGAATGGGAGTTTATATTGCTGCTGTTTGAACCGTCGCTGGCTGTCCAATACTGATAATTATCGGTATTTTCCGCCAGTGCAATCGTTCCGGTGGCGTCGGGGAGTGTCCAGGTGCGAGTGTCAGTGAGCGAAGCAACCTGCAATATACCGTCATTGCTTCCCTTTTCCCAAACTATCTGATTGTCCAGATACAAGTTCGCGAATGGATTGGCATTTGAACCCAAATTGTTCGTAGCAGAATCCGCATCAACCACCGAACCCCAAGCCCATATCAACTGGTCTGTCCCGCCGGTCAACTGCATCACCATATTCCCGCCGGAATCACGGAACTTCAGGTCGTTCCCCGGAAGATTTATCAGTGTCGTCTCGCTCTTCATCGGGACGAACACCGCAACATCGCTCCCGCTGGAGTTTTTAGCGTAGATAGTTGCGTTGTTCTCAAGGTAAATGTTCCCGGCGGTCCACAGGTTCCCTGAACTTCCCGTCACCGTGAACTTGTTCGTCGGTCCGGAGTTGTCCCGCACCGTCAGGTTTCCGTCTATTGTCACATTTCCGTTGTCCACAGTGAGGTTTCCCGTCTCCATCCAGATGTTCCCGGAATTTGACCCGCCGCCGGTCTTTATAGCATTTCCGCTGCTGGTGTTGGCAAAGTACGCTGCCTCGTTCCCCGCCGCGGACGACATAACAACAAGCGGCGTTGTCGCATCCGAGTTGTTTATCTGCACACTCCCGTGGGTAGAACTAACATTTATCGCGTTTCCGCCCTCATAGGCACCCTGAAGGCTTGTGGCGGCGTTCCCCACCACCACCGGGCGCCAGTCGCTGCCGTCGTGGAAATACAGTGTATCCGCAACTCCGGAGGCCGACTTCACATATAAATCCCCGCTCACTCCCGCCGGCGCCGAACTCTGCGGCGTTAAATTCAATTTCCGATACACTCGCGCATCGCCATCCTCATCAACACGGAAAAGATTGACATCGCTTCCGCCGGACACCGTCTTCACATAAAACTCCGACCCCGTCCCGCTCTCGTCGTAGTCTATATACACATCAATCCCGCTGTTCCCGCGAATATCAAGCGCATCACCGCTGCTTATATAACGGTCGTCCCCGGAAAGCGTCAGATTACCGTCAAAGGTCGCGTTCCCCTCGGCGCTGACATTGCCGCCCTCGGTGACCTTAAATACCGTGTCGTTGTCCCCGTTTCGTATCGCAAAAAATGTGCTGCTTACATTGTCATCGTCGTCAAGGTCAACCATAACGCCGTGGTCACTGTGGATGAAAAGAAAACTGCTGCCCCCACTTTGCCCGTAGATGTTGTTCCCAGAAACTCGGAGGTCTCCAGTGACGGTCACATCTGTCCCGTCGTTTTGCAACGCATCCGAGGCAACCCATTTGCTCCCGTCCCAGCGCAGTGTCTGGTTCGCCGAGGTCCCATCCTCAAGATTGCTGATGCTCACCGCATTCTGGGCGTAAAACGCATACGGAGCCGAACGAAACACCTCCGGCGGGTCCAGAGGTGTCGTCCCCGTAAAATCGCTGTAACTCCCCGAGGGTCCAACATACACCCGCAAAAATAAATCCGCTCCGCTACCGAAAACCGATGCGAAATCATAACTTCCCTGATAACCTGCAGAAAAATCCAGCGTGTCGCTGAAAAGACCGTCGGAGACAGTTACATCGGCGGGAATCTGCTCCCAGACCAGAGAATCTGTGCCGTCGTCCCATTTGTGGTTGTCGTTGATATCCTTGTAAATGCGGTATCCTATTGCACGAGTGTCATTTACGGGACCGCCACTCTCAAACAACTTCCCCTGATAGTTTACCGTTTTCGGGACATCGGAGAAACACAAAGACAAAATTAGGATAACGACAGTTAACCCCAGAAGTGTTTTTTTCATTTCCCCCCTCCTACTGTTTTCTTATATTTAATATACAAAATCCAATACAAGAGTCAAGGGAAGGGGAAATATGACAAAGGATTTGATGACAAAAAAAGATATCCAGCGGAGCCTCACAAAGGTCGCCCACCAGATACTTGAGAGAAACAGAGGCGCAGAAAATTTAGCCATCGTGGGCATAAGGACACGAGGGGTGGATATCGCCAGAAGACTCAAACGAATCATTGAGGATATTGAGGGCAAACAGATTCCTCTCGGATGCGTGGACATCACGCTTTACCGGGATGATTTTATGGATACAGTTGATTTCCCATCTACAGGTGGTTCTGAAATTCAATTTGACCCCAAAGGGAAAAACATTATCCTTGTGGACGATGTGATTTACACCGGAAGGACAGTGCGCTCTGCCATTGATGTGATTTTGGATTTTGGGCGTCCCAAGTCAATTCAACTTGCGGTTCTGGTTGACCGGGGCGGAAGAGAACTGCCTATCCAGCCCGATTATGTGGGTATGGTCGCCGATGTCCGCCCCGATGAGTATGTGCAGGTTCTGACCGAGGAAACCGACGGCGAGGACAAGGTAGTACTCGTCAAAAGGTCCGAGACGACAAAATAAAGGAGAATCAAAATGAGTTTTGGGCATAAGAACCTTTTCGGGCTCAAAGACCTCTCGGCGGATGAGATATTGTATCTTCTTGATGAGGCAAAGGCGTTCAGGCAAATTCTTGAGCGGGATATCAAGAAAGTCCCGACTCTTCGGTGGCTTGCGGTGGTCAACCTGTTCTATGAGCCTTCAACCCGGACGAGAATCTCCTTTGAACTTGCGGAAAAGCGCCTTTCTGCGGAGGTGGTCAATTTTTCCAAGAGCGGGTCCAGTGTCGCCAAGGGGGAGTCGCTTCGGGACACGGTGAACAACATCCTTGCGATGAAGGTTGATATGGTTGTGGTTCGGCACAGCAGTGTTGGAGCGCCGCAGTTTATACACAGAGCCACTGGTGTCCCGGTCATCAACGCCGGCGACGGCACCAACGAACACCCAACCCAGGCTCTTCTGGACCTATACACCATCCGGGAGAAATTCGGGCAGTTCAACGGCTTGAAGGTGGTGATACTCGGCGATATCCGCCACTCCCGGGTTGCGCGGAGCAATATCTGGGGACTGAAGAAGTTGGGCGCCAAGGTCGTCCTGTGCGGACCGAAAACTTTGCTTCCGCCAAATCCTGATGTCTTTGGCGTGGAATACACCACCGATATTGAGGAAGCCCTCGCCGGCGCGCAGGTGGTCAATGTTCTCCGCCTGCAACTTGAGCGCCAGCAGTCGGGATTTATTCCGTCTTTGCGGGAGTACCGGATGTTCTGGGGGCTGACTGCCGAGCGCAAAAAACTTTTAGACCCCGACCACATCATTATGCATCCCGGACCCCTAAACCGCGGCGTGGAGATTGACCCCGATGTCGCCGACGATACCGACGCCGTGATTCTGGAGCAGGTCACCAACGGCGTGGCGGTAAGGATGGCGGTTCTATACACTCTGGCGCAGAAACTCCGCGAGGCATAGCGACATTGTTTTTATCAGCCGGACCGAAATAGGCGAGTCGGCATTGGTGCGGAGTGGGAGTATCGTGCGGGCGCATATTATGGGTGTCATTTTCTCATCAGCCAGACCAAAAATGGCGAGAGCACCAGCGAGCCCCAACCCACAAAATCGCCGAGACGGTCGTAAATTGTAGTCGTGTGGGTGAGTTCTATCTCGCCCACCAGAACGGCGCGCTCAAAAAGGCGCGTGCGATGGGTTATCACACCGTGGGGGTCCACAAACATTGAGATTCCCGTGTTGGCGCAGCGGGCTATCCAGACGCGGTTCTCTATCGCACGGAAAACATTGAACATCGCGTGCTGATACGGTCCCTGCGATTTCCCAAACCAGCCGTCGTTGGTGATGTTGACCAGAAACTCCGCACCCGATGAGCGAAATTTCCGGGCAATGTGCGTGAAAATTGACTCATAGCATATCATAACGCCGAACTTCGCCGAATTGATGCCAAATATCGTGAATCTGTCCCCCGGGGTGAAATGACTTCCGCCGTAGTTGAGTTTCCGAAGAAATTTGAATTTGTCCTGAAGCGGCACATATTCGCTGAAGGGGACGAGTTGAATTTTGTTGTATGTCTGCTGATGGGAACCATCGGGCATAACCAGGACGGCACTGTTGAAGTAGCGACTCGTGTTTTCGGGGTCAAAGTCCAGAGTTCCCATCAAAGTGGGGACGCCGGCGCGCTTTACCGCATTGACCAGCGGCAGAAACATTGACGGACTTCTGCGAAAATAGCACGCCGCCGCAGTCTCGGGAAGAATTATCAAATCCACCGCACCGCCAACGCTTTCTATCATATTGGCATATATCTTCACGCTTTTCCGCTTGGTGCTGGCGTTCCACTTTTCGTAGGGGTCAATATTCCCCTGCAGAAGCGCAATTCTCAGCGGAGTGCCCTCAATATCCTGCCTCATCCGATACACACCATACCCGAACGCCGCACCGAAAAGTATAATAATCGCCGCTATACTCGCCCAAAATTTCCTGCTTCCCGCATATTTTATGGCAAAATATATACACGAATTTATCGCCACAATCCAGAACGAGACGCCGAACGCCCCGAAAATGTCAGCAAACTGTATCAAAACGGGATAATATACCAAAGAATATGACAAATTCAGCCACGGAAATCCTAATTTCCCCCACGAGCGCAGATATTCTATTCCCACATACAGCACGGGCGCCACCAAAAC
>JAMOPH010000408.1 GCA_027064665.1 bacterium
AGTTTGCCTCGGCGATATTTCAACTTTTGGGGCGCGATGTCCTCTGGGGCGGGATTCTCCCCACGCCGACATCGGCATTATGCACTAAACATTTCGCCTGCGCCGGCGGAGTGATAATCACCGCCTCGCACAATCCCCCGGAATGGAACGGAATAAAACTTCTCAATAGCGATGGGACATTCATTGAACATACTTTCTGGCGGGAAGTTAGTGAAAATCCCTTCAGAAATAACATTAAATGGGCGAATTATCTTTCTGTGGGAAAACCAATTACCTCTGATAACTGCCCTCAAATCCACATTGAAAAAATCACCCGCAGTTCCCTTTTCTCAATTGATGCGGTGCGGAGTTCCGGGATAAGGGTCGCCTACGACGGTGTCGCCGGTGCTGGTCCGGTGACGATTATTCCGCTTTTTGAGGCGCTCGGCGTTGAATATTCCGTCATCGGCGATGTGCCTGACGGCGATTTCCCTCATCCGCCGGAGCCGGTGCCTGAAAATTTGAAAATGCTCGGCGAACTGGTCCGCAGTTCCGGGGCGGATGTCGGCTTTGCCACCGACCCCGACGCCGACCGCCTCGCCATAGTTGACGAGCACGGAAACCCGATAGGCGAGGAGTTCACCCTGGCACTGACGCTCTATTATGTCCTCTCCAGAAATCCCGGCGATGTGGTGGTGAACCTGTCCACAAGCACGATGGTGGATTTTGTGGCGGACAAATTCGGTGCAAAAGTCCATCGCACGCCGGTGGGCGAATACTGGGTGGTCAAAAAGATGCTTGAGGTCGGCGCTGTCGGTGGCGGCGAGGGCAACGGCGGAGTGATTGTCCCGGCGGTCCATCCCGTGCGGGATTCCGCTGTGGGGATTGCCGCAATCCTTTCCCTTATGGCTGAAACGCAAAAGCCTGTCTCCGAACTGGTGCGCCTTTTCCCGAAAAAGGTGATGCTGAAAGACAAAATCCCGGCGAGGGATTTTTCGGCGATTAAGGAGAAAATCCTGTCCGCCTTCGCACCGAAGGAATCCAACCTCGCCGACGGCGTGTGGTTCGCCACCGGGGGCGGATTCGTCCACATAAGACCCTCAAACACCGAGCCCATCATAAGAATCATTGTTGAGGACGAGTCCGAACAATCGGCGCAGAGGACGATGGAGAAAATCAAGGATGTGATAGGGGCAAAATGAACGGGCACAGGAAAAAATTTGCGGTGATTTTAGCCGCCGGCAAGGGCAAGCGGATGAAGTCGGAGATTCCCAAGGTTCTGCATCGGCTGGGTGGGAAAGCGCTGGTTGACTGGGTGATTGACGCCGTCCTGCCGCTGGAACTGGACGGGATTGTCGCCGTGGTGGGATTCAAGAAGGACGAGGTGATTTCGCACATCAGAGAAAAATACGGCGATGCGGTAAAATTTGCCCATCAACCGGAACTTTTAGGCACCGGCGATGCAGTCGCACGGGCGCTTGAGTTTTTGCCCCCCGCCGGCGATGTCTTCGTCCTGTGCGGCGATGTGCCGCTTATCCGCACACAGACCCTGCGGAAACTGTTTGAGACGCACACCACCGGGGGCAATTCCGCCACGATTCTGACCGCTCGTGTGCCGGACCCCACGGGATACGGCAGAATTGTCCGCGCCGACGACGGCAGTGTCCTCAAAATCGTGGAGCACAAAGACGCCACTCCCGGGGAACTCGCAATTGATGAGATAAACTCCGGGACATATGTGTTCAGAATAGAGGATTTGGCGCCGGCGCTGGGGAAAATCTCCAACGACAATGCGCAGGGAGAGTATTATCTGACCGATGTGATTGGAGTTTTCTGCGAGTCCGGCAGGCGTGTGGGCGCCGTCTCCGTGGAGGATTATCACGAGATTTTGGGGATAAACTCAAAAGAACAGTTGCATCAACTGGAAAAATTTATAAATTCCTACCAAAATTAAACCGGCGAAGGGGCTATGAGCGAAGATAGAATCAAAGAGGCGTTTAAGTTGTATGCGCAGGGGAAATTTGAGGATGCGGAGTATGAGTTCGCCAAAATTTTGGTGAAAGAGCCTGACAATCCCGATGCACTCACAGGCTTGGGGCTGATAAAGTCTCATCTGGCGGAATATGAGCAGGCTTTGGGATACCTCGGTGAGGCTCTCAAAAGGCGCCCCAAGGTGGCAAGACTCCATTATCTTTTAGCGATTACCCTTCTCAAACTCGGCAGACTTGACGAGGCGGAAGAGTATTATCACTCCGGGATGGAGATAGACAGACACGACGAACTCGCCCGGCGCTATGAGGCTCTAAAACTTTACTCTCAGGGTCAGTATGACGAGGCGCTGAAAAAATACTCCGATTTTGTCTCGGACAATCCCGAGCAAATGTGGGATGTTTGGAACGAGTTGGGCACGCTGTATTATATCAATCAGGAATACGAACTCGCCCGTCAGGCGTTCCAGAACGCTGTGGTGCTGGCAAAGGCGATGAATTTGAGTCTGCCGTTTGTGCATTACAATCTTGGACTTTGCTACAACGCTATGAGCGAGTATGAATCCGCCCGGGAGCAGTTCTCAATTGCCCTTGAGATGGACTCACAACTTGCCGCTGCGTGGGCGGCTTTGGGGGTTCTGATTGCCTACGATGAGGACTACGACAGGGCGATTGAATTTGTTGACCGGGCGATAGATATAGAGCCGGAAAACCCCTCTCACTGGCTTGCTATGGCAAAGGTCTATGAACTTTCCGGCGACAGGGGAAGCGCAGAACATTACTATCAGCAGGCATACCAACTTTTCCGTGAGATGTCCCCCGATTTTGAGATTCCCGACGGCTTTATGAACCGGTAAAAATTTTTCCCGCGCCGCTGGGTTGATGTTTTGCGGTGGGCGTTTGTTATCTAAAGCAGGATGAGTTAGATATTTTCCTCGTTCACTCTGTCAATGATTGCCACTATTGCCGTGTCGGAGACGGAGTTTTTCGTCGCCTCTGACTGTCGGGCGGCACTGCCGGACACGGTGAACACCTCATCGCCAACGCCGGCTTGAACCGTGTCCACCGCAAGGAAATATCCCCCCTTGGAACTGGAGAGGTCTTTGAGTATCAATATCTTAAAGCCCCGGATGTCCTCAATAGCCGAGGACAGCCACAGTGTCCCCACCACTTTTGCCCTTTGCATTTTTCCGCCTCCCGGATTAACTTAATCCACGGATGTACACAACGCAATAAAAATGGGGGGCTGATATGAAAGTTAAACTGGCATTTTTCATTTTGACCGGGCTGATGATTGCCGTTTATGCGCAGGATTCCCTGTGGGCGGTCTGGGACACAAGTTATCTTTTTGACCCCACAAATCTGGATGTGGAGACCCTGTGGGTTGGCGACACCGGAATTTCCGGGGTTGAATTTACCATAGGGGAGATAAGGTTCACCTCCCGGGATTTTGACGACGAGCCCATAAGGATTCAGGCGTATTTTGCCGACCGGGGCGGAGCCCGCGAGCCGGCGGTTGTCGTGGGGCACGGTTTGGGCGGGCACGGAAGTGTTGAGCACGCACTGTCTGTTGCCGTGCTTACCTCCGGGCTTGGGATATCCATCAGTGCGCCCGGCGACGGAGACAGTGAGGGACACGGACCCGACCCCGAAAACTGGGTCAGCACAATCCCCAATCCTGCAAACACCTGGCTTTGCCGCTATGTTCAGGCTGCGGTGCGGGCGATGACCTATGCGCTTTCGCTTCCGCAGGTGGATTCCGCCTGGGTGGGGTATATTGGTGCCTCCGCCGGCGGTCTGATGACATTTTTAGCCTCCGCCATAGACCGCAGGTGTTCTTTTGCCTTCCCGATTTTCGCCTGCGGAGAGTGGGAACGGGCTGTGGAATGCGAAAATTCCTGGATTGCCGTCTTCTTCGGCGATTCCATCTCCCCCGACGATGAAAGAATTGTGCGTTTGAGAAATTATTTTGACCCGGCGGCATATTATCACTGGCACGATGTTCCCACATTCCTCAGCATCGGTGCGCAGGATGAGTTCTTCCCGATTTATTCTCTCACCGAGTTCTGGGCGAATTACGACCATTTCCTCGCCCGCCTTCAGGTGGCGGCTAATATGGACCATATGACCTATTTCGGTCCCGACTCGGAATATTCTGGAAGATACGATTCCTTTGACAATTCCAGCCATTACTTTGAGATTCACACCACCACGATGACCTCTTTCTGGCTCGCCCTCAAAAACGGCTGGGACATTCCGAGGATGCCCATCGCCGAGGCGGAATACTCCGACGGCACGCTTCACATAACCGCTCAGATTGACGAATTTTTTGCGTTGGGCACCGTTAAGGTTTGGGTTTCCGTGGACACAGGCTGGACTTTTCAGGACTATTCTATGTCTCCCTCGCTGACCGGTGAGTTCACCGCTGATGTCCCTCTTCCTGCGGGATTTGACCTGTCAAACACTATATTTTTCGTTGAGGCGAACGCCGCCGGCTTTGATTTCACATCAAATCCCTATGTGCCAATACCTGTGAAAGTTCGTCCGTCGCCGCACGAGGACGCTGTTGAGGAATCCCATCTGCCCCCGGCGGTTGAGGTGCGCATAAGCCCCAATCCCTTCAACGGCGCCTGCAGTATAACTCTTCCCGGGGATGGACGGACACATCTGGTGGAGATTTTTGACCTCGGCGGCAGACTTGTTCGCCAGTGGGCGGCGGCACATCGGGTCGTGTGGGATGGAACGGATATGACCGGCAAAAACTGCCCCTCGGGGACATATTTCGTTGTGGTGGACAGACTTAGAAGGATTCCCGTTGCACTGGTTAGGTGAGTTGGTGCTCATTCCGTTGAAACTCAATAAATTGTGTTCTACCCAACAAAAAACCACAAGATATTGTGGATTTTTCCTTGACAATCCCCATCATCGGGGATTGTTTTTATTGCCGGATGCAGTTTAATTCCGGAGGGAACTATGGGTGAAAATAAAAGTTTGGATGTGGCGTCCGGCGGCAACATTGACATAGATAAGTTGCCCCCTGTGTTCTCCAAAAAAATTGAACTCACCCCGTCGGCGAGGGTGGTTCTGGAAAAGCGCTATCTTTGGAAGGATGCCGAGGGGAACATTCTTGAGACTCCCGAGGGTATGCTCAGGCGGGTGGCGTTTGCCGTCGCCGAGGCGGAGAAAAACTACGACCCCGATGCCGATGTGGTTGAGGTGGCGGCGCAGTTTTACGATATGATGGTTGAGCGCGATTTTATGCCTAATTCCCCAACTTTGATGAACGCCGGCGGTCCCATCGGGCAACTTTCGGCGTGCTTTGTGCTGCCGATTGAGGACTCTATGGAGTCCATATTTGAGACTCTCAAGCACACCGCACTGATTCACAAATCCGGCGGGGGAACGGGATTTTCGTTCTCGCGCCTGCGCCCCAAAAAC
>JAMOPH010000409.1 GCA_027064665.1 bacterium
GGAACCGCAGAGTCTGGTCCTCGCACGAGGTAATTGTGTTATTCGGCGGATAGACCGCCTCAGCCACGGGTCTGCCGCACGGCTCACCCCAGACGATGACCACCGCCGAGGTCTCGTAGGTGGCGCTGGTGTATCCGGATACCGAATCCGCCGGGTTGCAGGAATCGTCAAGTTCGTAGTAGCAGGAGTTGAATGCCACCACCATAAAGGTCAGGGTTTCCTCACAGGTTATGTTGAATTCATAAGTGGTGTCGGTCAGGGAATCTGCAATAAGTGAACCATTGAGAATCACCTGATAATACACCGGCTGGGTTGCCGCTGTGCTGTCAATTGAGTTCCAGATGATGGCGTGGTCGCCGGCGGCAAGTTCTGTTCCGCTGTCGGGTGCGACAATTGTCGGTGCCGGTGTGGGCTGGAAGTCAATATAGACCGTCACGGTGTCGTATGCCCGAACTGTATCTCCGTCGACGCATATGCCATAAGTTTCAACTATATAAGTGGTGGTCGTCTCCGGGCTGACCGTGGGATTATCCTCGGTTGAGACCAGGTTCCCCTCGCCATCATACCAATTTACGCCATATTCGGTGATTCCCGCGGCGGAATAGACCGGGTCGCATCCCAGAACCACCGGTGCGCCGGGGCAGGAATACTGGTCGGGTCCGGCAAACGCCGCAATGTTGCACTCGCACTGAATCACATAGCAGGTCTCAAGACTGGCTTCCCAGTTGTAGAGAGTGTCGGTGAATGTGCAAGTGGTGCCGTAATCCGCTGTGTTGTATGCACTTATGCTGACACATATTGTATCGCCCGAAAGGACCGGGATATTTGCCTCGCCGAAGGGCAGAGTGAATGTTGAGTCCCCGCTGGTGCCGAACCGACGAACCGACACACTGCCGTCGTAGGTGCAGGCGACGGTGTCGTCCATAGATGTGGTAAATGTCAGTGTGCTTTCGCAGAAGGCGGAGTCAGGCGGGAGAGGCGAAAGGCTTATCTCGGGCGGTGCTAAAAGCATAGTGAAGGAACCACCGACATCGGCGGAAAGCGAATCGGTGCTCAGGGTGTCGGCGAGATAAGTTATGGCGTAATCAACGGTGTATCCGTTCTCGGTCCAGCAGGTGCCGGCAACCGAGGGGTCAAATTCAATTATATAAGTGGTGTCGCCCGGGTCTGTGGTGTCAGGCGTCAGCGAGAATTCCGGACCCCAATCGTATGTGATGCCGTCAATGACCGCCTCAAAGGTTGCCGTGTCAACCCCGTGCTGGGAATAGACTATCCACCGAATAGGCTGGCACGGGCAGGCGGTCTGGATGCAGCCGTCGCCGTTAACATCCCTTGGTTCGTCCGGCACCGCTCTCACAGAGCCCAGAGCCACATTGAAGGACCAGCAGGTGGTGTCGGCGTTGGGACCGCAGTAGTCGGCGCAGTCGTCGTGGGCGCCGACGCACACGGTCACCACATCGCCGTCAACGAACCCGCCGATGTGAGCGCCGAGAGTGTCCATTATAACCGTATCTATTCCGGATATTGAAGAAATTATGCGGATCGAATCCGGCACAGCATCCCCGCAGATGAGGTCCGTGGCAGAGATGTAAATGTCAACGCTGTCGCTCATAATCGTGGCCCCATCGGTTGGATGCTCCCCGCTGAACACCGGTGGAGTGAGGTCAATTATCACCTGACCGGTGGAGGTATCGCATACACCGCCGACATCGCACACAACAAGGCTGAAGTCGCAGGTCATCCCGTCGGTCCAGAAGTCGGCGGGTGGAGTCCAAATTATGGTATCGCCTCTGGCGGAAAGTTCGGGGTCGCCCCAGTGATATTCGGTGCCACAAACTGTGGCGACTATGCTGGTGGAATCTATCTCGCCCACCGAGGATATGACCCAAATTATTTCCTGGTCGGCGCAGGCGGAAATTGTATCCCCGTCGCCGTTGAGGTCCACCGGCTCAACCAAAGTCACACTGATGCCGGTTGATACCGTGAAATTCCAGCAACTGTCTCCATAATTGGGTCCGCAGGTGTCGGAGCAGACATCGTGAGCATAGGCACAGATCACCACGCTGTCGCCGGACAGAAGACCAGTTATTGTGGTGTCCCAATCGCCGCCGGCTATATGCCAATCGATACCGGACACAGTAGATGTAATGACCAGCGAGTCATAGCTCACATCCGACCCGCAGATATTGTCGTTAGCGGACACGGATATCGTTGCTGAGACATCGGAAATTGAGCCAACGGGACCGGTGTATGTAAATGTTGGGGCTTCGGTGTCGATCAGGAACGAATCGATCACCGGAGCCACGATAGTATCCGGATCCGGGAGCAGGTTGATGGCGGAATCCAAGGTCACATACACCCACGAACCGGAGGAAAGTGTCCAGTCGGGGTTGAAGTAAATTGCCATAGTGGTGCTGTCGCCGACATATCCCACGGAAACCTCGGGGTCGCCGTAGTGGTAATCCATTGCGCCGGTGCGGTTGGTGTCCACGGTGAAGTGGAAATAGGTGGTGTCCATCCCGTGGGAATCGTGGACATAGAGGATAAACCCGCCGTCGGCACAGGTGGTGATTCTTGTACCGTCAAGGTTAGTATCCGGCGGAGCGATGAACTCGCCCCACGGCTCACCCATAGAGACATTGAAATACCAGCAGATGGTGTCCACATTGGGTTCGCAGTAGTCCATACAGTGGTCGGATACGATGGCGCACACGGAGATGGAATCGCCGTCGCCAAGTCCCGTGAGGTCAAACGGGAACGAGGTCGGAGTGAAAGTGTTCAGCAGGGTTCCCTCATTCCACTGCTCTGCCCAGACCGAATCAACATTTGTGAGGGTGTCGGTGCAGACGGAATCGTAGAACGCCGCCTGAACAGTTATGTCGGATGTATAAATTGTGTCTCCATTAGAGGGATTTGATGCGACCAAAAACGGCGGCGTCAGGTCAATCAGCACCCATCCGCAGACGGGAGAATCCAATGTGGCACCGGATGAGTCCACAAGGCTGTCAATGCAGAAAATTATCGTGTCTCCATCATCCCAGACAATGTCGGGGTCCGGGTTGAAGAAGAGGGTGTGCCCATTTATTGTATCAAGATGAGCATCGGACCAGTTGTAGGGTGTGCCGTTGATTGACACCCACACATCGTCCCACACAATTCCGATTTCGTCGTCATAGTCAAGGGACCAGATGAACCCCTGATTGTCGCAGGTGGAGATTACGGCGCTGTCGCCATTTTCATCCACCGGGGAGACCACACTTGCCCCCACGGTGCCTATAACTATGTAGAAGGTCCAGCAGGTTGAGTCAGTGTTCGGACCGCAGTAATCTGCGCAGGTATCGGCGGCATAGGCGCAGACCGTGATGGAGTCGCCATCTGTTAGCCCGGTGAAACTATATCCGAAGGAGTCAATGTCTGTCGCCACCGCAAGGTCGGTGTCAATCGGCGCACCGCCGTAGGTCCCCGAGGCGTGAACATTGGTTATCACAGCATATCCGCATAGACTATCGGTTGTGGTGACCGAGATAAACACGGAGTCAGTGTGGAACACGGAACTGTCGGGCGGGACAATTCCCGAGAATACAGGAGGTGTCAGGTCAACTATGAAGGAGTCTATAACAGGGGAGACGATGTTGAATCCGAGGGTGTTAAGTGCGCTGTCCAAGCGGAAATGAACCCATTCGCCGTCAGCCCAGCAGAGACCGATGGCTGACGGGTCAAAGATGATTTCCAGTGTGTCGCTGCCCAGAACCGACACCGAAACCGCCGGGCTGGTCTCATCATAGCGGACGCCGTTGACATAAAGCACGATACCGGTGTCAACCATTCCGTGGCTGTCGTAGGTGCGGAGGATTATCTGTTGATTTCCGCAGGTGGGGTCTGTGGCATCGTAGCAGGAGGAGACCACCTGTCCATCGCCGTTGGAGTCAACAGGAATAACTGTCCAGGCATAGGGTTCGCTTATGAGCACAACGAACCACCAGCAGGAATCGGCGATGTTGGGCGGGCAGGTGCAATCGGGCTGAATATCCACATTGTCCGCAGTGTGGACACACACCACCACAGAATCCCCGCTGTTGAAGGTGCGGGTTATCGCGAAATTTTCGGCATATCCGGTGTATGTGGTGTCAAGCACCGGAGTGCCGGTGGAGTCATAGACGGTTATGCTGATTTGGGTTGAACCGGGAGCGACGCCGACAAAATCGTCGGTGAGGCTGCCGTTGATAGTCACCACTGCGTTGGTGACGGTTTCTCCCTCAGCGGGGGAGAAGGTGGTCAATTCCGGAGGCATAAGGTCAACTCTGAACTGACAGGTATCGTAAAGCACTACGGGACAACTGTCCGTGCCGACAATTACAGTGACCGAATCCCCGTGGTTCCAGGCGCCACCGGGCGGGTTTATCACTATTGTGTCCGGGTAAATGCCGTCATCGGGGTTGCCGTGGTATTCCGCCCAGAATCTATTCCCTATGGTCCCGCTGTCGACAAGGATGCCATTCACATACACTTGGACATTTATGGTATTTGTATCGGGACCGTTTATGGCAGAAATTGCGTCAATCAGAAATGTAATCGCCTGTGTTGTGCAGGAAGTGGCTATGCCGCAGGGGTCGGGACAGTAATTTGCAAGTTGAAAACTGTCGCAGGCGAAGATGTAGAATGTCCAGCAGGTGTCGGTGTCATTGGGACAGCAGGAACATCCGAGGTTGGGGATTGAATCAATTATATGTGCGCATACTCGGACGGAATCTCCGGGGGAGAAGGAAGAGGATGTGTTGAGTTCTCCCCAGAGGGTATCGGTGAAGTTGGAGGGGGAAAAATCGTTGACAGCCCAAGTTAGATATGTCGCTACCGGGACATCGCATCCGGCGGTGTCCCATTGGGCACGGGAATCGCTGTGATTGAACCATATTCCTGCGCCGTTGTCGTGAGCCACCACGCCGAAAGCAACATCTGGTCCCACAGTGTCCCCCGGCGCCGGGTAGAGCGAATCAATCTGCGGTGCCGAAAGATCAACCACAAAGCCGCAACTAATTTGACCAAACGCAGGGAGAAAGAACAACGCAAGGACAAAAATACCAAGGAATTTCCTCCTCATAGGAATCCTCCATCTTTTTTTGAAAAATATCAGTTTCCCTTCTGACCTTCAAGCAAAAAATACAACAGTTTTTCAAGCCGGGCAAGAATTTTTTTAAATTTGTATGTGTAATGTGTCCTACATTTTCAGAAACACTTACGGTTCCGGCACAATCCTGCAGCCGGCAGCATTGAACACTGAATCTATTGTCACCCAGACGCTGTCGCCGGAGAAGAATTCCAACCCCTGCAGAGTGACGACAAGATTTGAACTGTCCCCAGCCATCGGCTCAAATGCAAGCGAGTC
>JAMOPH010000410.1 GCA_027064665.1 bacterium
AAGGAGCGGCTCGCATTCGGCGCCGTTGGCGATGTAGTGCTCAAAATCGGCGGCAAGTTTCACGGCGGCGGGGAAACCTCCACCGCCAGCCCCCACCACACCGGCATCGGCAACCGCTTTGACCAGCCTCTCTTTGTCCATATTCAGAATTTATCCCACGACAATCTGCGGCGCAACGACAAATTTCTTATAATCTTTCCTCTGTGGAGAAAGAAAAACATCCACTTCTGACTTCTATGGAAGAAAAACCGGAAACTTGCAGAGACATTCCACCTATAGCGGTTTCTCTCCCTCACGCCCTTTGGTAAAAACTTTCCGGCGTTCGGAAATCTTTGATTTCCGAACGCCGAACCCAAAAGTTTTTAGGAAGGGGGTGCGGGGGAAAGCCCTTTTTTCAAAAAGGGTTGCCCCCGCAAAAATTATCTTGAGCGTTTCGCTTTGCTGTCCAGCCAGATTGTGACGGGACCATCGTTCTCAATTCTGACGAGCATATGAGCGCCGAACACCCCGGTCCGAACCGGAATCTGCTGGGATTTTATGAGTTCAACGAAGGCATCAAACAGTTTCTGCGCCTGTGCCGGTTCCATAGCATTGTCAAATGAGGGTCTGTTGCCACGGGTTGTGTCGGCGCACAGGGTGAATTGAGACACCGCCAGAATCTCGCCGCCGACATCCTTTATGGAAAGGTTCATTTTGCCGTCGGGGTCCTCAAACACACGGAGATTTGCCACCTTGCGGGCTAATTTAACCACATCGTCGGAGTTGTCCTCCGAGCACACCCCCACCAACACGACAAAACCCTTACCAATCTGCGCCACCGGGTTGCCATCCACCTCAACCGAGCCGGAGCGCACCCTTTGAACAAGCGCTATCATCTGCCCTCCCGAAATTTTATCTATTCATACAGCGAGCGGCTCCGGGGCGCAAGTATTCTTTTATCGCCGGGGTTTGCGGGCTGGCTTTTGCCAAATGCGGGATGATACACAATTCCGGTGCTCCACATCCACAGTGAGGGTTCCTCAGGGATTTTCACGCCGGCGATTATTGAAAACTGCTTTATTTTCACCTCAAAATCGGCGAACCCAAGATATCCGCTCTCCCATCCGGCACGACAGCGGAAAAGACCACCACAGCAATACGGCGTCGCATAGAACGCACGCCAGAAATTGTCCCCATACCAGCCACGAGTTCTCAGATGGCGCATAACCCCCACCTGCCCGAAGGGGGAATCAATCAGAACCTCGCCCACCACAAGAGTGGAAAGAGTCTCCGGCGCACTGGAACCTGACAACCCGCTAAACCGAATCTCCGTCGGCGTGGCAAAATCGCCAGCCATAAGTTTCCCGTGGAAAAAGTAATCGCATCCCTTGCAGATGAAGGCAACAGAATCCACCTGCACCCCGACACCATATGTCGGGACAAAGCGGGTGTAGGTGCCCCTCGTCAGGTTGGACGATGTCTGCCCGGAGATATTGCGCAGGTCAACCCTGTCGTAGGTTCCGCCGCCCCAGAGCAGAACTTTCGCCGGGAATTTTTCGGCAAATCTGACCCTGAACAGCCCGACTCCGCCGTAGGTGCTCCACTCATCAGTAATCTGGTAGGTGTAAACAGTGGGTTCAAACGCCAGATTTTTGTTTATATCCAGCGAGACGCCGGCAAAAAGGTCTCCGCCCAGAAGCGCATCGCGGAACTCAACATACGCCAGATTCAGTCTCGGCGAGAACAGACAATTGCTGCAATAGCCATATGAACCCACAATCCACACCGCCAGCGCCGTTATTAAAATTGCCCTCTTTATCATAATATCCTCCTTCAAGAGGCGGTTATCTGAGCACAATTATATAGCCGTGGGTCTTGCCTGAGACCCAGTAATACACCCCGGCAGGCACGGGGTTCCCGTCGGAGTCTGTAAGGTCCCACGAGACCACACCGAAGGCGTTGGGCTCAAGTTTCACCACAAATCGCCCCGAACGAGTAAATATTTTGACCTCATCGGCTATGCAGGAGAAAAGCACCGAGTTCGTGCCGTCGGCAAGAATTGCCTGGACATCGGTTTTCGGTGTGCAGCCCGTGCCAAAACAGGACGCACTGACGGGGATATCAACCACCGCCGCATCACAGCAGACCCCACCCACCGGGCAGAAGGTAATGTGCAGGGTGTCAACCATATCCCCGGTGCCGAGGCTGTCAAGACATATCCGCCCGACGAGGGAATCGGTCAGGGTATCGCCGATATTGATTTGTCCCAACTGGAAATGAACGCCCTCGGTCCATCGGATATCACATATCTCAAACTGCCCGCCGGGGCAGGTGTTGAGCAGAATTTTGAAATCTGCACAGACAGTTGTGTCGCAGGTCTCGCCGAAATCAATCCCCGGCGGCTGGGACACCACAAACGGCTGAGCACATCCCCATCCCAAAAGATGGTCGGAGAAGAATCCGAAGTTCCCATACAGCATCAGCGGAACCGAGACAGAACCCGCATACTCCGGCGTGAACCTCACGCTCAGGTATGTGGTCTCCCCCGGCGAGATTGAGACTATGTCGTTGAGAATCTCAAAGGGCGGATATGTGAGCAGCGAGTCCACCTCAAGGGCGATATCCGAGCAGTTGACCACGCCCACAATTCCCTGCGCCACACATCCAACGGGGCAGTAAAGTGTGCCGGGCTGCTGGAAAATATCAAAACAGGTTCCGCACAGGGGCACACACACCGGCGCCGAAATTCCGAGGGAATTGCCGGCGGTATCCTCAAGCGCCGAAAGGTCCACGCACACCGAATCCACGCCGGCAAGGTCAACCGCCTGCTTTATAATCCAGAGGGTCTCCCCCGGAACCGAGTTCCAGCGAGGATAGATATTTGACGGCATATCGGGAGTGATGCTAACCGCCCCCGAGACCAACTCGGTGAACACCACGGCAAAGGAATCCGGCACCCAGTCCATAAGGCATCCGTGGGGAACCAGAACAGAGGCAGTTTCCGGCGCCGAAGTGTCAAAGACAAAAGTGTCTGCGAGCCAGTTGTTCGGTATGCCATCGCCGTTGTTCCACACAACCCGCAGACCTATATGCGCCTGCCGGGATTCAGGATTTGCCGGGTCCCGCTGGAAAACCGATGCCCTATACTGATGGTGAACGCCGTAGTATCCCCCGCTGGCTGTTCTGTCGTCGGAGACGCCCGCTGGAAGATACGGCGAAAGCGGGTCAATCAGCGAATAGTGCCCCTCGGAATAGGCATCAAGGCACCACTCGGCAAGATTTCCGCCCATAGAAAGGCATCCCGCCGGGCTTCTATCAAGCACGAACGCCTGCGGGATACCCGGTCCGCCGCCGAAGGTGTCCGGGGCACATTGAAAATCATCGCCCACATTTGCGGTGAGAGAATCGGGGAAATCCGGGATGCAGAACTCATCGCCCCACGGGAAAATCCATCCGGTGTTCAGCCGTGCGGCGACCTCCCATTGAGCACGGGTTGGCAGAGTTCCGCCGCACCAGTGAGCATACGCCAGCGCCTCGTAAAATGTGATATTCCGCACCGGCATCTGCGGGTCGGAGCAGATAACATCGCTTCCGTCAAGGGAATGCGCCCGACGAAAATTCCAGCCCGCAAGGGCATCGGCGGGATTGTCCACCTCCCACTCGCTCAACTCCCAGAGGGTGGAATCCTCATATCCCCCGGCGGCAACAAACCTTGCAAACAGCGAACAGGGTTCCTCAATCGTGCGGATTGTGAACGAGTCCACATAGACCCATCTGTCCGGGCGGGCTCTGTGAACAAAGCCCGTGTCTGCACTGGAGTTGACAAGCCAGATGCTGTCGCCGACATCGGCACCGATGTGGAACCATCCGCCGGGAATCATCACCTTGAAAGAATCCAGCGGAACTATATCGTAGGTAGAGATGGTTTCAATCGGCGTCCACACCACAAACAGCGAGCCGCACGCCGGAACGGGAATGTCCATAACGATAACGGAGTCAAACACACCGGACATAATGGTGTCCCTGCAGGCGATAATTCTGGCATAGCCGCCGATATCCACGGGGGAAATCCTCACCGTGGCGGAATCCCCGTGTTGGCTCACGGAGACGGAAATGTCCGCCCCGGCTATGCCGACCAGAATAACACCTGCAAGTATCACAATCTTTCTCATATCAAAACCCCTTGTTTGTTTTATCGGATAACCTGCACAGGCAGGGAATACCTTTCATCCTCGGCGGCGAAAACGACCCAGTATCTGCCCGAAGGCACCATCCCGCCATCTGAATCCGTGCCATCCCAGATTATTCTATAAACGCCCACGGGCATAACCGCATCAAACAACTGCCTCACAATTCTGCCGCCCTCGTTGACCACATACATCCTGACTTTCTGGCGTGCTGCGTTTTCCACCTCAATGGCGACAGAGGAGTTGAACGGGTTTGGATATGCGCCCACAATTGTTGTCGTCTGCGGCTTGCGGTGTTCGGGCTCAATCTCTGTGGGGTTATAGACCCACACTAAAATTTTCGCCTCGGTCTGTCCACCGAAACCATCATCGGCGACCACCGCCAGAGTGTCCGGCACGCCGGGGAAATTGGTGTAATTAGCCGAGGGCATAACCCTCAAATAGGAGCCGTAGTTTATCACCGAATACTCCCCTGAATTCGTTATTGAGTAGTTGAGGAAACTGACTGCATCGCCGTCAATGTCAACGAAATCGTCTGCGGAGACTGCCACGGTGTCCCCTCCCCTCGGAATCCACAGGTCAAACGGCACGGTGGCAGCCCGGGGAGGATGATTGGGGATATTTATGCTGACCACATACCCCGCCGTGTCGTGGCAGTCGGAGTAGTAGATTGTGTCGGTGTAGGCTCCCCGTGGGACGGTATAGACATCCCCGTTGACCATTCCGCTGGGGTTGACATCAAGCCAGAACAGTTCGTCAGCGCTCCAGAAGCCGCAGTCGCACTCGTCCACATCGCCGCCTAAAAGTTTGAATCCCACATAGTCGCCACAGCCGGAGGACACATAGACGCTTATGCTTCCCGCCGATATCGCCGCCGAATCCACGCAGGAGAACCCGGCAGAGGAATCAAACCCGACAATTCCGGCAAAAGTGTTCATCACATCCACAGAGACCGTCAAAGTGCAGGCGGCGCCGCAGCCTGCCGCCTCGGAAACCAGAACCAGAATTTCGTTTCCGCCGACATCGCAGTTTGTGGGGCAGTCCCAATACAGCGTGCCCGCAGGAGTGACCTCAACATCGGCGGGTCCGGAAAGGACGGAGAACACAAGCGAATCCCCTTCCCGGTCGGAGACCGAATCGCCCAGATACGCCACAAACGGGCAGGAATCTTCATAGGCGACAAGGGCAACTG
>JAMOPH010000411.1 GCA_027064665.1 bacterium
AAGGAAAAGGTCGTTGCGGTAATCGGCGGCGGCGATGCCGCTGTGGAGGAGGCAATTTTTTTGACCAAATTCGCCCGGAAAGTCTATATTGTCCACCGGCGGGACCAACTCCGCGCCGCAAAAATCATTCAGGAGCGCGCTTTCGCCAACGACAAAATTGAGTTCGTCTGGTCGCACATCCCGGTTGAGGTTGTCGGCGACGACATCGTCAGGGGGCTCAAAATCCAGTCCCGCAAGGACGGCTCGGAGAAAATCCTTGAGGTGGACGGCATCTTCATCTACATCGGGCTCAAGCCCAACACCGGCTTCATCAAAATCCCCGACCTTGAGGTGGACGACCGCGGATTTGTGATAACCGACACCGAGATGAGGACAAATATACCCGGGCTTTTTGCGGCGGGTGATGTGCGCTCAAAACTTCTGCGGCAGGTGTCAACTGCCGTTGGTGAGGGTGCAACCGCAGAGTTCGCCGCCGAAAAATACCTTGAGCAAACCGCCCCCGCCGGCTAATTTGATTTGGTGAACCTGATTGAGGGGAAAAATCTGTGGAAGTGGTATCTGTCGCCGGAGGGACGCCTTGATGTGCTCCGCGGTGTGGATATCGTCGTCGGCGAGAACGATTTTATCGCCATCGTTGGCGCATCGGGGGTGGGCAAAAGCACCCTGCTCCACATCCTGGGATTTTTGGACCCGCCCTCCGACGGCGAACTTTTCTTCGCCGGCAAGCCCGCAAAGGACCTTTCCCCCGATGCCCTCGCGGAAATCCGGGCGAAAAATATAGGGTTTGTGTTTCAGTTCCATCACCTTCTGCCGGAGTTCACCGCGTTGGAGAATCTTCTGATTCCGCAGATGATTGTCGGGCGAAACGGCGCCGAGGCGAAGAAAAAAGCCCGGCAACTTCTTGATTCGCTCGGGATTGGCGAGCGCGCGGATCATCTTCCCGCCCAACTTTCCGGTGGGGAACAGCAAAGAGTCGCCCTCGCCCGGGCGCTAATCAACGACCCGGCGGTGCTTATTGCCGACGAGCCCACCGGCAACCTTGACGACGACAACTCCCACAAGTTTATGCAGATTCTTGCGGAAATCCGCGCCCGGCGCAACTTTGCGGTGGTTCTGGCGACACACAATATGGAAATCGCCGACTACGCCGAAAAAATCTTCCGCCTGCGCGGCGGGAAACTGCACCCGATAAAATGAAAAACATCCGGCGCCCTGTCCGGACAAAAGTCCTTGCCCAAATTCAGCAAAAAGTGTTTATTGATAAAAATTTCTCTGGAGGGGATAATGCGCGGATTACTGGCGATTTTCGCCCTGTCGGGGGTCCTTTTCGGACAGGTGGTTATCAACGAAATTATGTTCAAACCCGACCCGTCGAACCACGAATGGATTGAAATCTACAACGCCGGCACCGACCCGGTGGACATAAACGGATGGTACATCACCGACCCCGGATATTCCGGCAGAATCGTGGACTCATCCTTTGTGATTGAACCCGGCGAATTTGTGATTCTGACCGAATACGACACCACTTTTTCCTGCCGAACCATCTATGTTGACCACTGGCCCTACCTCAACAACGACGGCGACACAATTTTCCTCCGTGATGCCGACAGTTCCATCGTGGATGCGGCGGTGTATTCTGTATCGGGTTCGTGGGAACACAATATCTCAATTGAACTGATAGACTATTCTGCGGACAACTCCGACCCGGCAAACTGGCAGGTCTGCACCGACCCGGCTGGAGCGACCCCGTGCGAGGAAAATTCCGCCTCTGCGCCGCCGACCTCTGCACCGGACCTGTCCGTGAGTTGGATTGACATCTACCCCGAAAATCCTCGCCCCGATGAACCCTGCACCATAAGCGTGAAAATCCGCAATATCGGGGACGAAACCGCCGCAGGATTTAACTTCTTCGGCGGATACATTCAGGGGAGCGAGACCACCATCGTTGCAACAGAACCCCTGCCGGAAATCGCCGCCGGCGATTCGGTGTGGGTGGAATTTGAACTCACGCTTCCCGCCGGGACATACACGATTTATGCCGCCGTGGACGACACCGTGGGCACCAACAACCACCGCACCTACGAAATCACCATCACAGAGCCCGGCGAGGCGCCGAGGATAATCATCACCGAAATTATGTTCAAGCCCACTGTCGTCAGCGAAGAGTGGATTGAGATATACAACGACGACGATTCGCCCGTGGATCTTGCGAACTGGACAATCGCCGATGCCACCGGAAGCGCAACTCTGACTACCGAGTCCTTTGTGGTCAATCCGGGAGAGTATGCGATCTTGAGCCAGAGCGACATCGCCGACAGGTTCTCCTGCGCCGTGCTTGTCGCCGAGGGATGGCGCTACCTCAACAACGACGGCGATTCCATCCGCCTGTATGATTCCTTCGGAAATCTGGTGGACAGTGCGTTCTACTCCGCGTCGGATTCGTGGGAAAACGATGTCTCCGCCGAGCGGGACTCGCTTTATGCCGACGGCGGGAACCCGGACAACTGGTCCGCCTGCACCGACCCGGCGGGCTCAACCCCCTGCGCCGATAACTCCGTCTGGCCCACCGACTACGACCTCGCCATAGTGGGGATGTCCGTCTCGCCCTTCAGACCCGAACCCGACCAGCCCTGCACCGTCGCAGTGGAAATCCAGAACGAGGGCACAAACACCGCCTCCGGATACACCGTCTCCCTCTATTACGACTCCGACCGCAGCCACACCTACACCGAGGGCGACTCGCTTTTGGGCACGCAGAACATCCCCACGCTTGAGCCCGGCGGCGTTACAGCGGTGAATTTTGTGATTTCGCTCCCGCAGGGGATGCATTCCCTCGTCGCGCTCCTTTCCGACACCGTTCGGGCGAACAACGAGTTCAATCTGACCGTCCAGGTGGGGGCGAGCATCGTGATAACCGAGATTATGTTCAAGCCCACCGCCGACGACCACGAGTGGATTGAGATTTACAACGCCGGCACCGAGCCGGTGGACCTTGCCAACTGGCAACTTGCCGATCCCAACTACACCGGCACGATAACCGAGGAGAGTTTTGTGGTTGAGCCGGGCAGTTATGCGATAATCTCGCAGGTGCCGATAGGCGGATTTGAATGTCCGGCGATAGTGGCGGAAGGTTGGCCCTACCTCAACAACGACGGCGACGAACTTTCAATCCTCAACGCCGACGGCGAGGTGGTTGACCGCGCGGTGTATGATGTTGAGGGCGAGTGGGCGGACGATGTCTCCGCCGAAAGGCTGAGCATCAACGCTGACGGCGCCGACCCGAACAACTGGAAACCCTCACGGGCGGTCGCCGGTTCAACGCCGTGCGAGGACAATTCCATCTGGTCGGCGGGGGAAGAGGTGACCTGCACAATCACGCCAAATCCCTTTGACCCCACGATGGGCGAGGAAGCGGCGATTTCGGTCAACGCACCGGTAGATGCCACAATTGAGATAAGAATCTACGACCTTCGCGGAAGGTTGATACAGGATTTCGGCAACCGCGCCGCAGTAATCTGGGACGGCAAAGATTCCGACGGCGATTTCGCCCCCGCAGGTCCTTATGTCGTCGTCGCACAGGTGGAGCAGAACGGCAAGGTGTCGCACCACCGGTTCGCCATCGCCGTCGCTTACGGGATGAAAAAATAGGGGGAGCGTATGAGATACTTTCCGCCGGTCAGAGTCTCCGTTGTGGGCGTGGGATATATGGGAACCCTGCACGCCCGCAAACTCAAATCCATTGACTCTGCCGAACTTGTCGGCGTGTGGGATATAGACAAAAGTCGCCGGGAACAGGTCGCCGCGGAACTGGGGACAAAGGCGTTTAACTCGCTTGAGGAGGCAATCGGATACGCACAGGCGGTGGTTCTTGCAACCCCCTCCGACACCCACGGAAAATTGGGAATGCACATAATTCAATTAGGAAGGCACATTCTGATTGAAAAGCCCATCGCAATCAACGAGGAAGAGGCAAGTATCCTGCTTGAACTTGCCGATGAATATGATGTCGTCCTTATGACCGGGCACATTGAGAACTTCAACCCGGCGTTTATCACCGGCAAAAAATTTGTTCAGAAACCGATTTTTGTTGAGGCGCACAGACTTACAGCGTTCAGGGACAGGGGAGTTGAGGTCTCGGTAATTGAGGATTTGATGATTCACGATTTGGAACTTGTGGCGCAGTTGTGCGGCACCGATGTTGACTCGGTGGATGTGGTCTCGGCGCCGGTGATAACCGACAAACCCGATATCGCACAGGTTCGCCTGAAATACTCCGACGGATGTGTGGTCAATCTGACCGCAAGCCGGCTGTCGCTTTCGCCCAAGCGCAAAATGAGAATTTTCCAGAAGAACTCCTATGTCGGGATGGATTTCGGCGAGAGGGAGGTTGAGGTTGCCCGGATTGCGGAAAACCCCGCCGAGGGCGAGGTCATCAACTGGGGCGGAAAGAAAATTGAACTTTTGCGCCCGCAGGTGCCAGACTCCGACCCCCTTGAAACCGAACTCCGCCACTTTATTGATTGCATAAACCACAACCGCCGCCCGGACAACTCATCCGCTATCTGGGCTGTCAAGATGTGCGAATACATCATAAGGCACTCACGATGAGAAATTTTTCCCTTCCCACAGTTGCGGTTTTGGGCATCTGGCTTGCTGGTGCCAGTGTGCTTTGGGGCGAGGATATCCCGCCGTATTTTGATGCCCTCGCCCGGGGAATGTATATGGTGTTTGAGGACGATTTTGCCGGCGCCCAAGCGCTGTTTGATTCCCTCGGGCGGGAATATCCCGGCGACCCGACACCTCTGGTGTTCCGCATAATCGCCGAAAGTTCGGAACTTCAGGACAGGGGCGCTGTCCGCTTTGACGGTTCCATTCGCGAGGAACTCGCCCGTGCGGAGAGTCTGTGCATCGCGCGGTGGGGTAAAAATCCTGCCCCGGCGTGGGCGAATTTTGTGATGGGAAATCTCTACGGTCAGTGGGCAATGATTGAGATAATGGGCGAAAGGGATTTTCTTGCGGCGTTCGGGAAAATCCGGGCGGCGGAAAACCACTGGGAGCGGGCAATTGACGACCCCATAATCGGGGCGGAGTGCGCCGGCGGGCTGGGAAATCTCTACTACTGGCAGTCCGCGCAGGCTGGGATTCTACGCAGTTTCGGGGTTATCCGCGACAGGCGCGCAGAGGGAATAAATCTTCTGCGCAGGGCGGCGGAAAAGTCAAAAATTGCAAAGGATTCTGCTCTGCACTCGCTGTTTTTCGCCCTATTAGACTTCGGCGACACTGCCGCCGCAGAAAGCGCACTTGCC
>JAMOPH010000412.1 GCA_027064665.1 bacterium
CAAGTTCCGGCGAAAACTGCGTCACCAGAACGCAGGTGAAGGTGTGCACCTGCGGGATTTTGCCCATCTCACCTAACGCCGTGATGATTCTGTCCAGCCCGATTGTGGTGCCGCAGGCGGGAATCTTTTCTTTGCCGAACATCCCGATAAGGTCATCATACCTTCCGCCGCCGGTCAAACTGCCGATGTGAGGATAATCCGGCAAAACCGTCTCAAATATCGCTCCGGTGTAGTAGTCAAGTCCCCGTGCCATCCGGGGCGAAAATTTTATCACATCCTGACCGATGCCCATCGCCGAAAGATACTGCAGTATCTTCCGCAGATTTTCCACGCCTTCTGCGATTCTGTCCTCGCCAATCCCGGCAATCCTGCCCAGCAGATTCCAGTTGGTGTCCTCAATATCTATCAAATCCAGAATTTTTTTCACTTTTTCAGGGGGGAATCCCTTTTTGCCAAGTTCTTCTTCCACGCCCTCACGCCCGATTTTGTCCCATTTGTCTATTGAGCGCAGGACGGAAAGTTCGTCCTTTTCGTCAAAGCCGGTGTGATGCACAAGTCCCCGCAGGATTTTGCGATGGTTTAGAAGAATCTCAAATCTGTCAAATCCCAGCGCCCACAGAGATTCGGCGGAAATCGCCAGAATTTCTGCGTCGGCGACCGGCGAGGATGTCCCCACGATGTCCACATCACACTGGATAAATTCCCTGAAACGCCCCTTTTGTTTCTGCGCCCTTTCGGCACGCCACACCGGCTGAATCTGATACCTTCTGAACGGGCGGGGCAAGTTCTGCCCATACATCGCCATAACTCTCGCCAGAGGAACCGTCAAATCGTAGCGAAGACCAAGTCCGTCGGGATGGTCAAGGCGGTATATGAGTTTGTCGGCGTCCTCGCCGTATTTTCCCATAAGCGTCTCCAGAAGTTCAATCGCCGGAGTCTCTATGGGGACATATCCCCAGCGGCGGAAAACCTCACGGACTTTCTCAATCAACCTCTCCCGCACAATCATATCCGCAGGGAGAAAATCCCGCATTCCCCGATACAACCTCGGCATAGGTCTCTCCTTCCCTTCAACTTACGCAACCAAGATAAAAAATCCTTTTGCTGGGGCAACCCTTTTCGGAAAAAGGCTTTTGGGAATTTACTGTTCCGACTGCCTGATAATCTCAATAAACTCCTGCGGCGATTTTGCCCTCGCAAGTTGCTGTGCGAATCCGGGACGGGAAAAAAGCCGGGCAATCTGGGAAAGGTAGTGCATATATCGTTTGTCCCGGTCCTGCGGGGATGCTATTGAGAAAATGACATATATCGGCTCAAAGTCAAAGGATTCAAAGTCAATCGGTTCGGCGAGGGTTCCGGCGGCGATGACAATCTGTTCAACGCAGTCGCAGAGGGCGTGAGGGATTGCCATCCCGTGCCCGAGACCTGTGGTCATCGTGCGCTCACGCTCTAAAAGTTTCTCGTGAAACTTTTTCACATCACCGATTTTCCCGGATTTCGCCAGAAGATTAGCCATATGCTCTATCAATTCCCATTTATCCTTGGCTTTTATACCGATTTCTATTAAGTTTGGGTCTAAAAATTCGGAGATTTTCATAGAAAATCCTGCACCAACTCCAGCGCTATTTTGTCCGTTAGAAGTCTTTTTTCTGGGTTCAGCCATATTCTCTCCCCCTGATAATTTAGAATGCCGTTGTGTATAAGTGCATTTGCCCGCCGTTTCACCGGTTCGGCGAATTTGCCGAGGTCTGCCAATTTCACGCCCCACATAGTTCTCAAGCCGAGCATAACTTTCTCGGCGGCGATTTTGCCATCCGTCAGTTCCTCGCAGAAATCTATCGGCAAACCCAAATCGTGCGCTACACAGCAGAAATTAAAATCGTTTTGGGGAATTTTCAAATCAAAATTTTCAACCCAGAAGCGAATATATTTTTCCACATCGGAGAGGTTAGCCCAGCGGCATTTTCCGGAGAACGAGTGCGCCGAGGCACCCAAACCGATATACCGCCGATGCTCCCAGTAGGCGATGTTATGCCGGCAGAAATGCCCCGGCAGGGCAAAATTAGAGACCTCATAGGGGACAAATCCACAGGCGGAAAGATACTCTAACGCCGCAAGATACTGCTCGCTTACGGCATCCTCGCCGGGAAGCGCAACTCTGCCCGTGCGGACATCCTGCCACAGAGGGGTTCCCTCCTCCGGCGTGAGAGCATACATAGAAATGTGAACAACACTATATTCTAATGCAATTTTCAAATTTTCTAACAATTTTTTCGGCGTCATACCGGGAATAGCATATATTATATCCACGGATATCTCGGGGAAATTATAAGTTCTGGCGATTTCTATCGCCCTTCTGGACTGCTCCGCCGAGTGAATCCGTCCCAGAAAGCGCAGGTCGTCGTCAAAGAAGGACTGCACGCCGATGCTCACACGATTTGCGCCCAGCGACAGTATCGCCACGGCGAAATCCGGTGTGAACGACTCCGGATTGACCTCAACCGTGAACTCTGCCGGCGAAAGGCGGAAATATCTTTTCACCGATGAGACTATTTCGGAAATCTGGTCAGCAGACAGAAGCGATGGCGTTCCGCCGCCGATATAAAGAGTATCACAATCGCCCGAAAAAATATCATATATCTGCGAGTAAAATCTAATTTCATTGACAAGCGCAGGGATATACTCATCATCTACCCGGGATGGCACCGAATAAAACGCACAATATCTGCACTTTCTCCGGCAAAACGGGATGTGGATGTATATATGCATTGCCTAACTTTGTGGCAGACGGCTTTTTCTCTCCGGGAAAACCCAGTATAACCACAGAAAAATTATCGCCAGCGTGAGGGGATAGTAGAATCTATCGTCGTATTGGGAGAACACGACCTCCTCGTATTCCTTTTTGCCCATCTTATCAATTTCATCAAGGATGCCGGAGATTTCGGAACCGCCGCGGCGTGCGGGGAAATACTTTCCGCCAGTGACCTCGGCAATCTGCGTCAGGAGCGCCTCATCAAGTTTTGAGGTGACTATGGCGCCGGTCTCGTCCTTCTGGTAGCCGATGATGTTGCCGGACTCGTCCCTGATGGGGATTGGAGCGCCGCCGGGAGTTCCAATTCCGATTGTGAACACACGGATTCCCTGCTGGGCGAGTTTTTTTGCCACTTCCACCGGGTCGCCGGGAGCGTTCTGCTCGCCGTCCGTGATGAGGATGACCGCCTTGTAGCGCGGGGCTGAGTCCACAAACGCCGTGGCGGAGACCTCAAGGGCGCGGGCTAAATCCGTCCCCGGGGAACTGACCACCGAGGGGTCGGCGGACTCAAGGAACATAAGAAATGCCCCGTAATCTATGGTCAAAGGGCACATAAGATAGGCGCCGCCGGCGAACACCACCAGCGCCACACGGTCATCGGTCTGATGCTCCAAAAAGGCGCGGATTTCGTTTTTGGCGTTGGCAAGCCGATTCGGGCGAAGGTCCTCCGCCAGCATTGACTTGGAGACATCAAGGGCGAAAACGATGTCAATTCCCTCGCGCTTGACCTTTTCAAGTTTGGTTCCCACCTGCGGTCTCATCGCCGCGAGGACAAAGAAACTGTATCCGAGAAGCAGAAACAGGCGTTTCCATCGGCGGCGGGCGGGCTCAAACATAAGGATTGTCCGGCGGATGAACCTGCTGTCGCCGATGCGCTCAAGCGCGCGCCTGCGCAGAGAATCAGCCATAAAAAACAGCAAAATCAAAACCGGAATCCCCAGCCACAAAACCGAGGCGTATGTGTTGGCAAACCGAATCATCTCGTCTCGTCCGCAAGAATCATACGGGCGTATTTTTCCGGCGATGCGGCAATCTTTTCCGCAGTTTGCCTCGCCCGCTGTTTAAGTCGGTTAAGATAATCCGCATCGGATGCCATTTCAAGAACTTTCGGGACAAGTTGCTCGGGGGAGACCTCAAACGCCGCGCCGGCGGAATCAAGAGTCTCAAAAAGATGGCGATTGTTTGAGGTGTATTCCCCGTGCACCACCGGGACGCCGTAGACTGTAGCCTCAAAGGGGTTGTGTCCGCCGTAGTCCTCAAAAGTACCGCCGATGACGGCGATATCCGCCACAGAGTAGAATTTTCTCAACTCGCCAACGGTATCAAGCAGATACACGGGGCAATTTTCGGGGAACCTTTCGGATTCCGAGCGCCGGGCAAAGCGGATTCCGGACTGGGCGAGTTTACGCGCCACGGAGTCAAACCGCTCGGGATGGCGCGGCGCAAAGATTACGAGAACTTTCGGGTATTCGCGGATAATTTCTGCCGCCGCCCGGATGAACAAATCCTCCTCGCGCTCCCTCACACTGCCAAAGACCACCACGGGGAATCTATGGGGTTTTTCCAGTGCAGAATCCTGCTTTGCGGGGGCGAGTTTGAGGTCTCCCACCACAGAGACCTTTTCCGGCGGCGCGCCGGCGGCGATGAAATTTTTTCTATCCTCCTCGCTTCGGGCATAGATTTTATCAATCCGGGAGAACATAAAGGAAAAGTAGGGGCGAAATATGCGGGCGAATCTCACAGTTCGCCGGGACAATCTTCCGCTGGCAATTATAATTTGTGCTCCGACTCTTTTGGTAGCCCATATCATACCTAACCACATATCGGACTCTATTATAATAAGTTTTTGAGGGCGGATTTTTCCGCATAAAAACGATAATATTGGCGGGAAATCTATCGGCTGCTGGTAAATATATAGCCCTTCAGATGTATTCTTTAACAACTGCCTATATCCAGTTATGGTGGTGGAGGAAATTATAACTGGCACATTTGATATATTTCTAATACTTCGCGCGAGGGTAAGCGCCTGAGAGGTTTCACCGACGGACGATGCGTGAATCCAGAGGGCATTTGCGGGGACACTTCGCCATATACCAAGCCGCTGGGAGATTTTCTCGCCGCGCAGAATCCCTACAATTATCAATGGAACTCCGAAAATGAGGATTATCAAAACCCATATGAGTGTATATATCGCCAGCATAATCAAAATCTGCGGAAGATTGAAACAGATATTCCTGTATTTTCGTTAGTGTTAAGCGTTCTATATACATCATAGACAGAAAAACTGTCCCCAAATCTATGAGATAAATTAAAAGTAAAGTCCCTCCACTGGAAAGAAATACCAGTAGTTATATTGGTAATATCTGATGATATATATGAGGTATAACTTTCATTATAGAAATATCCAGAATGGTATTCTCCTGATAAAAAGAATTTCCATCGTTCCACTGGGTTAATAGACAGGGAATCTATTATAGCA
>JAMOPH010000413.1 GCA_027064665.1 bacterium
AGGGAGCGCCGTCAATTCCGTCGGCAAGGTCGCGGTGGTGGATTTCCACAAAATCAGCCAGACCCGCGGCGGCGACATTTTTCCGCGAAAGTTCGTAGAATCGCTTGTCCGCCTCGTAGGAAACCACCTTGCCGTCCGGGGCGACAGCGTTCGCCAGAACCACGGTCATCGCGCCAGAACCCGCACCGCACTCAAAAACCCTCATCCCGTTGCCAAGCCCTAAAAACAGCGCGATATACCCGGAATCCTTGGGATACACAATCTGCGTCTGCCTGCGGACGCCCTTCATTATAAAATCGTAGAGTGTCGGGCGAAGGGCGACAAACCGCTCCCCCAGATGAGTGCTGACCACACAGCCGAAATCCTTGCCCACGAGGGCGGAAAGGTCAATGTCGCCTTTACGGGTGGAGAATTTCCCCCGGGCGACATCCACTAAATACCGCCGCGAGTTGTCCTCAAGACTGACCAAAAGAACGCGGGAGTTTTGCTCAATTTTTGCCATATGGGTTTTTCGGCAGTGCTTCTCTGATTGCCTTTAGGGCGCAGTATTCCCCGCACATCGTGCAGACATCCTCATCGCTGGGCGGAAACTGGTTGCGGATTGCCTGCGCCCGTGTCGGGTCTATTGACAGTTCAATCTGCCTTTTCCAGTCCAGGTCGTATCGCGCGCGGGACATCTGGATATCCCAATCAATTGCGCCGGGGATTCCCTTGGCGATATCTGCGGCGTGGGCGGCAATCCGGGTGACTATAACCCCCTCACGCACCGCGTCAACATCGGGCAGAGAAAGGTGTTCTGTGCGGGTGACATAACACAGAAAATCTGCGCCGAAATACGCCGCCCAGGCACCGCCGATTGCCGAGGTTATGTGGTCATATCCCGGGGCGATATCGGTGACCACCGGACCCAGGACATAGAACGGCGCGCCCCTGCAGAGGGATTTTTGAATCTTCATATTCGTCTCAATCTGATGGAGCGGCACGTGCCCGGGACCCTCAACCATCGCCTGCACGCCGGCTTGTCTTGCGCGGTCCACAAGTTCGCCCAGGACAACCAGTTCCTCAATCTGGGGTTTGTCGGTGGCATCGGCGATTGCCCCCGGACGCATACCATCCCCCAGCGACAGCGTGACCTCATACTTGCGCGCGATTCCCAGAAGACGGTCAAAGTGCTCATACAGCGGGTTTTCCTTCTGGTTGTAGAGAATCCACTGCACCAGAAACGACCCCCCCCTGCTGACCACATTCATAATCCTGCCGGATTTGACTAAAAGTTCCACCGCCTTGGCGGTAACCCCCGCGTGAACGGTCATAAAGTCAACGCCCTGGCGCGCCTGTTCCTCAATTGTGCGGAACAGGTCATCGGGGGTCATCTTGATGACTGGGATGCCGGCGGTTCGCAGTTGGACCGTGGTCTCGTAAATCGGCACTGTACCTACGGGAATCGGGCTTTCGGCGATAATCGCCTCGCGGATTTTGGGAAGGTCCCCGCCGGTGGAAAGGTCCATAACGGTGTCGGCTTTCGCCTCAACCGCCGCGCGAAGTTTGGCAAGTTCCAAACTTATGTCGTTCACATCCTCGGATGTGCCGATATTCGCGTTGACCTTGGTGGAAAGCCCCTCGCCAATACCGACCGACCTGATTTTGCGCGGTCGGACACGGTTGACAGGAATCACAATTGTGCCCTTTGCCACGCCCTCAATGATTTTGTCCACCGGTTGGTGTTCGTATTCCGCCACCTCGCGGAATATGGGGATATCTGCGCCCTCGCGGGCAAGGTCCATCAATGTCTTTTCCTCTGCCATTTTTCGCCTCCTGTAAAACAATAAAATAAACACAGATTTTGCCTTTGCAAAGGCGAAATTTTGTCCCGGCAAAAAGTCCCCGAGGGGCAAAAAACGCTTGTCAAATAGAAACTTTAAGGTTATTGTATTTTGGGGTCAAAGGAGGTGAATATGAGAAGAATTTTGCTATTTGTTCTTTCGGCGGGGGTTTTGCTTTTCGCCGAGACGCACATTCCCGCCGGGAATATCTCTGGCGTGTGGACTGCTGATGGTTCCCCGTATTACATTGAGGGCGAGTAAGTGGTTGTTTACGAGGTGGTAGATTTTTACACCTTGACAATTTTTTTGTTTTTATTAACTCATAAATAAAGAAAGTTTTTTGTGGAAGAGAGAACCTAAGAAAGGGGGAGTTATGAAAAACTTTATCGTTGCTGTTTTGTTAATGCTCTGTTCTTCTGGTTTTGCCCAGATTATTATTGATCATACCTGCACGGATTTATCTCAAATTCCTCCGGAGTGGATTGATTCTGTTAAAATGAATGTGAAATTTCACTATGCGCATACATCACATGGAGGGCAACTAACCACCGGATTGTCGTTAATTGAAGAGTCTGACACATTTTACTCCTATGCAATCGGGTATCGTTATCTTCCAGCGGAAACGGGGGCATTTTGTATTTTTGATGGGCAAGAATCGGAGACATATATCACGCCTGATCTCTACTGGGAGGAGGAGGATGGGATGAATGCCACTCGTGATGTATTAAATCACAATCCTTCTATAAAGTATTCAATGTGGGCTTGGTGCGGGCAGCCTGCGTATTACGATTCATCACAAATCCAGGCTTATTTAGACAGTATTTCGGAGTTGGAAGCGGAGTTTCCTGAAGTTACTTTTATCTATATGACAGGACACGCTCAATATAGTGGCGAAGATGGTTACAATAGATTCCACAACAACAATATAATTCGTCGTTTTTGCATAGAAAATGGAAAAGTTCTCTTTGATTTTGGTGATATTGATGCCTGGTGGTTTAATCCCTCATCGGGAGAATGGGAATTTTCCTATTACATTTATGATGGCGACACAATCCCTATTGAGCATCCCCACTATTCCGGAGACGATGCAAATCACACAACCTACGAAAATTGTGAGCATAAAGGAGCCGCTTTCTGGTGGCTTGTAGCACGCCTGCAGGGATGGGATGGACCACTTGGCGTAAGTGAGAGAAAACCTGATTGCCTCCGTAAACTTTCCGTTTCCCCCAATCCCTTCAACTCCGCCTGCGTAATCACGGCGCCGGCGGGGGCGAGGGTGGAGATATATGATTTGCGGGGAAGGCTGGTGTATACTTCCCCTCACCCTCTGACTCCCTCTCCCCAAGGAGAGGGAGAACCACATTACCCTCTCCCCCCGGGAGAGGGTGGCTTGCCGAAGGCAAGCCGGGTGAGGGCGAACAAATATGTCTGGTCTCCCGACCAATCCGTCCCATCCGGTGTCTATCTAATCCGGGCTATGACCGAAGATGGGCAGGTTGCCCGGAAAAAAGTGGTGCTGATAAGGTGATACATTCATCCCGGCGTGAGTTTTTCTCGTGGGAAAAGCGAAATGGTCACAAGAAACTTATTTGAGCGTAGCGGTTTTTCCCTCGCCCTTTCTCTAAAAACTTTCCAGCGTTCGGAAATCAAAGATTTCCGAACGCCGAGGATAAAAGTTTTTAGGGAGAGGGATTTTCTGTTCCCTCTCATCCTATAACTTCCTTCTCCCACCAGGGGAGAAGGAGAACCGTTGAAAGAGGTTTCATAGCAATTTGGGATCCTCTTTTGGGCTCGGTGAAATCTGTGATTTCAGCGAGCGCAAAATCCCAAAATTCTATTGGAAAGGGGCGCGGGGGAGAACCCTTCTTTTAAGAAAGGTTTCCCCCGCAAACTCCCCTCGCATCACATTTTCGTGGCGAGATACATCGTCGTGCCGTCCCGCCAGACGACGAAAAGTGCGACGCCATCCCTTTTAATCTGGTTGAGTGCAGCGGCAAGGTCGGACGGGGATTCTATCGGAATCTGGTTGACTTCCAAAAGGACATCATCGGGCTGGACACCTGCCCTGTCGGCAATAGAGCCCGGTTTCACATCGGTGACCAACACGCCCTCATCGCCGTCGTAGCCGAGCCGGCGGGCATCCGAGGGCGAAAGTGGCTTTACGGTCAGCCCCAAATTGTTTCCGCCGGCGAAAGTCTCCGTCTGTCCCTCGCCGGGAAGTTCCCCCAACTTGACCCGCTTGGTTATGATCTTCCCGTTGCGGATAATTTTGATTTTGACCTTTGTCCCCGGCTCGGTGTTGGCGATTTTGGTCCGCAGTTCCTCAACATCGTTGATGGGCTCGTCGTCTACGGCGATTATCACATCTCCCCGGCGGATACCGGCGTCGTCGGCGGGGCTTGACGGCACCACCGAAGCCACAAGCGCGCCCTTTTTGGAATCCAGCCCCAGCGCCATCGCGATGTCGTCGTCAATGTCCTGAATTGTGACGCCCAGATACCCGCGAATCACGCGCCCGTGGGAGATTATCTGGTCCATCACCTTTTTAGCGAGGTTGATGGGGATTGCAAAGCCGATTCCGATGTTCCCGCCGGTCCGGGAAAAGATCGCGGTGTTAATGCCAATCACCTCGCCGCGCAGGTTGACAAGGGCTCCGCCGGAGTTCCCGGGGTTGATTGCCGCATCGGTCTGGATGAAGTCCTCATAATCGGCGATGCCCATACGGGAGCGCCCCTTGGCGGAAATTATCCCTGCGGTGACCGTGTGCTCCAGCCGGAACGGACTCCCTATCGCCAGAACCCATTCTCCCACGCGGATTTTGTCGGAGTCGCCCAGTTTTGCGGCGGGAAGTTTTTTGTCCGCATCAACCTTGAGGACCGCGATGTCGGTCTTCTCGTCCTTGCCCACAAGGCGGGCGTCGTAGGTCTCATCGCCGATGTGCACCTTTATCTCGTCCGCATCCTGCACCACATGGGCGTTGGTGAGGATGTATCCGTCCTCGGAGACTATCACCCCCGAGCCGAGAGCCTCCTGGCGGAACTCCTTTTTGTGGTATCGCGGCACATAGTGCGGTCCGAAGAAGAAGTCAAAAAAATCATCTCCCCAGAACGGCTCCCAGGTCCGGACAGGCATCTCATAGATTTTCGCGCTGGTGATTGTGACCACCGAGGGCATAACTTCCTCGGCGACATCGGCGAATCGCTCGGAGAAATCGGGCTCGCCTACCGCGGCATTCACCCGGGGAACAAGTCCCAAACTCGCCGTGAGGACCAATCCCACCACAATTCCTGCCAATATGGCAAGTAGTCTGTCATAATGACGCATCTTCACACCTCCTGTTTTTCAACCTGCCTCATAATCTGGATAAGTTTTTTTATCTCAAAGGGTTTGCGAAGGTAAAAATCGGCGCGGCATTTTTGTGCAAGTTCCTTCAGTTCCACCTCCG
>JAMOPH010000414.1 GCA_027064665.1 bacterium
AAAGCCCGGGACTCCTTTGACGCCGCCCTCAGTTTGATTTCCCAGATTGACCTTGAATACAACGAGGGGGTCGCCGAGGATGTTGACGCCCTTTTGAGGGAAATCGCCTATGACTATCGTTTCACGCTGTCTCAGGCGGAGACGCTGACTGTGGAGAGCGCCCCGGTGATCCTGTCAATGGCGCTGTCCGAAGCCCCCCTCAGCGAACTCACCCAGAAAAGGCTCAAGCAACTGATGGAGAAAATCCCCTCCGACACCACCGGAATAAAGCACGATTTCCCGATTGTGATAAACGACCGGGTGAAGGAAAAAATCGTGTTTTTCCAGACCGAGGCGAAAAAGCCGATGACCCGCTGGCTCGCCCGCTCCCATCGCTATTTGCCGATGATAAAAAAGATTTTCAAACAGGAGGGCTTGCCCACTGACCTCGCCTATCTTCCGCTGATTGAGAGCGGGTTCAATCCCCACGCATACTCGTGGGCGCACGCTGTCGGAATATGGCAGTTCATCAAAAGCACCGCACGGCTGTATGGTCTGAAGGTCAACTGGTGGGTTGATGAGCGCCGCGACCCGGAAAAGTCCACCCGCGCCGCCGCAAAGTATCTGAAAAGACTCTACAAAATCTTTGGCGACTGGCATCTTGCGCTGGCGGCATACAACTGCGGCGAGGGACGAGTCCTCAGGGCGATGAAGCGCCAGCACAAAAACAACTACTGGGAACTTGACCTTCCCACCCAGACCGAAAACTATGTTCCGTTGTTTATCGCCGCACTTCTGATTGCCAAAGACCCCGAAAAATACGGCTTTGAGCAACTTCCCCCCGAAAAGCCGCTTGAGTATGATGTGGTGTATGTTGACGAGGTGGTTGACCTCAAACTTGCCGCCAGATGCGCCGGCACCACCTATGATACTCTCAAGATGCTCAACCCGGAACTTATCCGTGGCTGCACGCCGCCGAAGGTGAAAAAATATCCGCTCAGGGTGCCCAAGGGACGGGGGCAGATGTTCGTTGAGGAATACAGGAAAATCCCCGATTCGGAAAAGGTCACCTGGATAAGGCACAAGGTCAGGCGGGGGGAGAGCCTCTGGACAATTGCCCGCCACTATGGGACCTCGGTGCAGGCGCTGATTGATGCAAATTCAATCAGAAATCCTCGTAAACTCAGACCCGGAACATACTTGGTTATCCCGGTGGACTACAGGCACGCCGGCAGGTATGCCTATTCCGATGGCTCCGGCAACTCCGGGACAGCGAAAATCTACACCGTCCGCAGGGGAGACACGCCCTCGGAAATTGCCGCAAAGTTTGGGGTGCCCCTGTCGGCGCTTTTGAGGGCGAACGGGCTGACCTCAAAAAGCAAAATCTATCCCGGTCAGAAGTTGAAAATCCCCGGAAGATATGCCAGTTCCGGCGGGAAGGGCAAAAAAATCACCCACACAGTACGCTCCGGGGAAAGCCTTTGGACTATTGCCAAAAAATACGGCGTGACCGTCAGCGACATAAAGCGCTGGAACAACCTCAAGTCCGACAGGATTGTCAGGGGGCAGAAACTTGTGGTGTATCGTGGTTCCGGCGGCGGTTCAAAATCTGCCGCCCGGACGAAGGTCGTTCACAGGGTCAGAAAGGGCGAGACACTCTGGCAAATCGCCAGAAAATACGGCACCACCGTGAGCAATATAAAAAAGTGGAACCACCTTGGCTCAAATACTCTGCGGGTGGGGCAGAAACTTGTGGTCTATGCCTCTGCGAAGGGCAACGGGAAATCTTCCCGTAAAAGCCGCAAAAAGGTTGTTGTTCACACGGTGAAAAAGGGTGAGACGCTCTGGCAGATTGCCAGAAAATACGGCACCACAACCGATACTATCCTCAAGACCAACAACATAACCGACCCGACAAAACTTCGCCCCGGGGATAAACTGACCATCACTCTGCAGTAGTTCTGCAAGGAGGTGCGGCGATGGATGAGGACAAAAGCAGGGAACAATACAAGAAGGAACTGTTCATAAAGTTGTTGCTGATGCTTCACGCAGGCGCACTTCAGCATCTGGGGAAGATAGAGAACCCGATCACCAAAAAGAAAGAGGTCAATCTTGACCTCGCCAGAGAGACAATTGATATGCTTGACCTTCTGAAGGAAAAGACCCGTGGAAACCTTGAGGATTTTGAGGCGAGCACCCTTGAGAATCTTATTGCCGAGTTGAAGATAACCTATGTGAAGGTGGAATCCGAGCAGGCGAAGAAGGGGAGTTCCGGGGAAACACCCGAAAAACAGGAGGGCGATGGCGGCGACAAGAAAGATATATGACGAAAGCGGGTATGAGTTGCTGAGGAATTCAATGGTTGAGCACCAGATTGTTGCGAGAGGGATTTCCGACCCCGCGGTGGTGAGGGCTATGCTTGAGGTTCCACGGCATCGATTCGTCCCGCCGGAGTTGGTTGATTCCGCCTATGATGACACGCCTCTGCCGATAGGTGATGGGCAGACCATAAGTCAACCTTACATCGTGGCGCTTATGACCGAACTTTTGGAGCCCAAGCCCGACGATGTGGTCCTTGAGGTGGGAACCGGTTCGGGTTATCAGGCGGCGGTGCTGTCAAGGATAGTCAAAAAGGTCTATACAATAGAGCGCATACCGGAACTTGCCCGGCGTGCGAAGGAGTTGTTTGACGAACTTGGATACGACAACATTGAGGTCTTTGTCGGCGACGGCTGGGAAGGACTTCCCGATTTTGCCCCGTATGATGGGATAATAGTGACTGCGGCGGCGCCCGAGGCTCCCCAGCCGCTTCTGGAACAGTTGAAAGTTGGAGCACATCTGGTGATTCCTGTGGGCACATTCTACCAGAGGCTTTGGAGGTTTACCCGCACTCCTGAGGGATTTGTCAAAGAACCCTCAATCGCTGTCCGGTTTGTCCCGCTGGTGAAGGATGAAATTTAGCCGCGAGGTAAGATTATGCTTGTGTGGATTATCCTGATTATTATTTTGACAATATCAATGATTTTATCTTATTATCTGGTGCCGGATTCGCCGGAGATTGTTGTGGTTCACGCATATGGGATTTTGCTGGTGGCACTCGCGGTGCTCTACAGAGTGTTCAAAAAGATGCGGGCAAGACGGGTTGAGAAGTTGTTAGCCGAGTTGAACTATTTGAGGATGAAGGTTGCACAGTTCGAGCAGAAGTATGGTGGAGAAATTGAGGAGGAAAATCTGGATTTGCTTGATATAACCGAACAAAAGGAGCAAGAGAAATGACTATATGGGTAATCGCGATAATAATTTTGAATGTGATTGTTCTTTTGCAGAAGACGGCGCCGCCGTTTGTGAAACTCAATGCCGGTATGGTCACCGTGATTGCGGTGGTGGCGCTTGTCAGAATCTGGCAGAAAAAACGCCAGCGCCTTATGGAGAAAATGGCTGAGGAACTTAGAATGCTACAGCAGGAAAATGAACAACTTAAGAAAATGCTTGAGGAACTTGAATCTCAGGAATCTCAAAACAAGTGAGGAGGGGAATAAATGTTTATCATAATAATTCTAATACTTCTGGTGGACACAATTATGCTTGGAATTTTCGCCTGCAAGTGCAATCCTGGGGCGCAGGTGTATCTTATTCCTATGTATGCGCTTCAGGTGGTGGGTTATGCCGCTCTTTATAGAATTTACCTTAAAACGAAAGGCGGCAAGCGCGAGAAAATGCAGGACACCATCGCCAGACTCCGTGAGGAAAACGAAAAACTCCGAGAACGGATAGCAATGAAAAAGGGCGAAAAGCCCGCAAATCAGTGATGCCGCCTATATAGAAAATTTTATCCCGAGCAATTTCGCTATAACTGCCTCAAAATCCTGAATTCTAAATGGCTTTATCATAACCTTTTGCACATTGAGCGCACGGGATAGCCTGTGCAGTTTGTCCGTATCAAAGGCGGTCACAATCACTATCGGAATATCCCCTATCCGTTTCCTGACCTTGCGTATCAGGTCAAAGCCGCTCTCATCGGGCATACGGATATCTGTCACCAAAAGGTCGTAGTCTCCAAAGGACAAAAGGCGCAGCCCCTCGGAAGGGTCGGTGGTTATAGTTATCTCAACGCCTAGAAGTTGCCCGATTTCCTTCATCACATACGCCCACTGAAACTCATCGTCAACTATGAGAATGTGAGGTCGCTTCTCCCCAGAATCGGTCATAACATCCTCCTAAATTTTCGTTGTTTTCCCCTCAATATAGAATATAATTAACCTGGAGGCTATGGGCAAAGGATTACTAACATCTCTGGCGTTGGTTCTGGCGTTTTTCGGCGCAGTTTTTGCCGACGAGGTCGTGGTGCTGAATATTGACGGCGCCATTGACCCGCCGGTGGCAAGTTATATTCTCGCCGGGCTTGAGCGCGCGCAGTCTTCGGGGGCAAGCCTTGTCCTGATAACTTTAGACACCCCCGGCGGGCTTATGTCCTCCGCCAAGGACATCGTTGACGGGATACTCGCCAGCAGGGTTCCTGTGGCGGTGTTCGTGTATCCTCCGGGGGCAAGAGCCGCATCGGCGGGAGTTTTCATCACTATGGCGGCGCATATTGCCGCTATGGCTCCCGGCACGCACATCGGGGCGGCGCATCCGGTTTTTGTCGGTCCGGGAAGCGACACATCCTCGGTGATGAAGGAGAAAGTCACCAACGACGCCGTTGCCTGGCTCAAAAGTCTGGCTAAACTGCGGGGGCGCAATTTCAGGTGGGCTTACGATGCCGTCAGAGAATCTAAATCCCTCACCGCCGACGAGGCGGAATCTTTGGGCGTGATTGACCTGGTCGCAAAGGATATTGACGAACTTTTAGAATGCCTCACCGAGTTTGAAATTCAGGGGGGAGACTCACTTCTGCCGCTCAAACTTCACAACCCGCACACCGTGGCGCTTGAGATGTCCCCGCAGCAGAAATTTTTGCACAAAATCCTCAATCCCAATGTGGCATACCTTCTGTTCATACTCGGGCTTTTGGGGCTGTTCTTTGAGTTCCAGCATCCGGGGATGATTGCCCCGGGCGTGATTGGGACAATCTCGCTTCTGTGCTCCCTCTATGCGTTCCAGATTCTTCCCGTCAACTATGTGGGGTTTCTCCTGATAATCGCCGGGATTGTTATGCTTGTCCTTGAGGTGAAACTTCCCGGCTTTGGGCTGCTCACCGCAGGGGGTGTGATATCTATGCTTCTGGGCTCGTTTATGCTCACATCGGGAAATCCGCCGGAGTTGAGGATAGACTGGTGGACAATCG
>JAMOPH010000415.1 GCA_027064665.1 bacterium
ATCTCGCCGGAGGACTTTGCGTATTTCGTCCCCGCCGAGGGCGATGCAATCTACGGGCTGGCGAAGGAGCAACTGCGATTTATGGGCATCCCGCCGGCGCACAGGATGGGGATTTTCGGCGACGGAGTTCTTGTGTGCATAACCGACACGGGCTTCAACCCGAATCACATAGCCGTTCGGCACTGCGATGTGGTCGCCGAATACGATTTCGTTGACGGCGATTCAGTGGTCTCCTACCAACCCGAAGACAATCCCGCGATAGCGTCCCACGGGACGAAATGCTGGAGTGAGATAGGCGGGCGCGTGGATTCTGTGTATTGGGGGGCGGCGCCGGAGGCGTCGTTTCTTCTGGCGCGCACCGAGGACCTTGACACCGAATGGGTCGGCGAGGAGGACAACTGGGCGGCGGCGGCAGAATGGGCGGACTCTCTGGGCGCCGATGTGATTTCCGTCTCGCTGGGGTATTTCGGATGGTATTCCGCCGAGGACCTTGACGGGGACACGCCGATAATCACCGCAGCGGCGGACCGCGCGGCGATGCTGGGAATTGCGGTCTTCGTCGCGGCGGGCAACAGCGGAACCGCCGGATACCGCACTCTCACCGCCCCGGGCGACGGCGACAGCGTAATCACTGTCGGTGCGTGCGACGGCGAGGGATATCTGGCATCGTTCTCGTCGCGGGGTCCCACCGCCGACGGCAGACTCAAACCCGACATACTCGCCCACGGCGTCGGAACAATCTGCGCCAACGGAATGAACGACAGCACCTTCTCGGGCTCCTCGGGAACATCTATGGCAACCCCTATGGCGGCGGGAGTGGGAACGCTTCTTCTGTCGGCAAAGCCATCGCTCTCGCCGATGCAACTCCTTCACTCCCTTCGGATGACCGCAAGTTATGCGATATATCCCGATTCCGCCCACGGCTGGGGGATAATCAGCGCGCGGTTCGCACTGGCGTATCCCGAAAACGACACCGCGTTCGTGTATCTCCACGCCGGATGGAACCTGATTGCGCTTCCCGTGGCGGAAACCCTGACCGCAAGCCAGATTCCGACCACTTTCCCGGTTTACACCTACGACGGCGCGGAGATAGTTGCCGCCGACACGCTCATTCCCGGGAGAGGGTATTTTGTCTATGTGCCGGCGGACACCTTCGCCGTGCTGTGCGGACCGCCAATCACCGAACTGACGCTGAACCTTTCCCACGGCTGGAATTTAGTGGGCGGGCTGTCCCGCAGAACTTTCCCGAAGGAACTTGACGAAAATCCCCTCTGCTGTGCGTTTTTTGTTCTGACAGAATTCGGGGGGTATTCTCCGGTGGGTTCGTTGCCGCCGTCTTTGGGGGGATGGTTCTGGTCCCGCCGGGACACGATTGTGACGCTTCGCGAATAGGGGCGGCATTGCCTAAAGGATTTTTGAAGGTTCAAAAAAACGCCTGCAAACCCGCGTGGTTGAGCGTTTCTGAGATAGGAAAAATCATTTCTGAGATAAAAGAAATTGTCTCTGAGATAACGGAAAAAATTTTTGAGATAAAGGAAATCACTTCTGAGAAAGGAAAAACTTTTCCTGAGATAACGGAAATCGTTTTTGAGATAACGGGAGACATTTCTGCGAAAGAAGAAATCGTTTCTGCGAAAGAAAAAATTGTTTCTGAGATAACGGAAAAAAATTTCTGCGATAAAGAAAAAGAAATCTGCGAAAGAAGAAATTGTTCCTGCGATAAAGGAAATCGTTTTTCCCGTATGTTGCCCTCACCCTCGGTCCCTCTCCCGGGGGAGAGGGAGGAAAAAGGAGGTTTCCTTCTCCCTCTGGGAGAAGGTGCCGAGCGAGATGAGGCGGATGAGGGCGAAGATATATAAAGGGTTCAAAAGGTTATGGGAGATTGGAATTCACTCCTGATTTTCCTCGGGGGGCGATTTTCTCTCGCGGATTATTCCGCTCTCAAGCAGGTTGTGGCACAGGACAACCGCCTGTTCGCCGTTCCCCGGCTTTTTGAGGACCACATACAGCGGTCTTACCTGCTCAACCTCCCACCATCTGTCCTGATAGAATACCCTGTCGCCGGGGCGGATTAGATGGTTGAAAAATATGGTGAACCCTGCGAAATACTGCTTGATAAACGGGACTGCGGCGAGTCCAATCACCACAATTACCGCCACCGATGCCGACAGCGCTAAATGATTTCCCTCGCCGGGGATGAGGGCGAAAAATATCACGATTATCACGACGACCACCAGAACCTTGACCCACAGTCCGATGTGTTTTACGAGTTCCGGGGGGATAGAGAGAGTTTCCTTGTTTTGATAATAGCGCACGAACAGGTCCACGATTTTGAGGACCACTCTGGTGAAAAGATACAGCAGAAACGCCCCTATTCCAAAGGCGACGATTCTGAGCGCCACCGTGCCGGCACGCTTGAGGAAATCCAGTGTGGCGTCTATTATTGAATCGGCGAGATTTTGCGTCCCCGGATAGAGGCGGAAAATCACCAGAAGCATCGCATAGAACAAAATTGCGGCGACCGCTATTCGTAGCCATTGCACAACCCGTATCCAGAACTTGACCTCATCGCGGGCGGAAATCACAGTCAGATTTCCTAATTTTACGCCCTTGATGAGTTTGCCCTCCTGATATAGTAGAAATTTGGTCAGTTTCTTGACGGCGGCGTTCAGGAGCAGGAGTATCAGGATGTAAATCACCGGCGAGATGAAAGCGATGATAAATTTTCCGAACTGGCTCCAAGTTGTTTTGTTAGATTTCGGCGGCGAGGCGAGATATTTCTGGAGCGAAAAGCAAGCCGCCTGCGCCAGCGATTCCCCCTTCGCTCCCATAGATTTCGGATAGCACACAAGTGTTATTGTGTCGTATCCGATGCACCAGCCGGAGTCGGTGTTCTCAAAGAAGATGTTGTCCGCATTGGCGAGTCCGCTTTTGGCGATGGACTCCACCGCACGGGAAACCCGCTCCGCCTGCTGCTCGTCGGGAACCCAGAAAAGCGTCTCCTTCTCAACCACCACAAAACCCTGCGCCCATATCGCAGTTGCCCAGATTAAAAGCAATGTAAGACTGCGCAGTCTCATCCCGCCTCTTCAATATTGAATATCTTGAAATTTTCAATAACCGGATTTGCCAGCACCTTTTGGGCAATCTCCTCGGCGATTTGTTTGGCTTCCGCCGGGGAATTCACCTCAACCACCACCGAGAACATCTTTGATGTCCTCACCGATTCCACAGAGTCATAGCCCAGCCGTCTGAGGGCGTCTTTTATCGTGTTTCCTTCGGGGTCTGCCACGCCCTCTTTCCTTTCTATCAGGATGTCAATCGCAAACTTCATTTTGTCTTTCCTCCTCGTTCATCTTTCTGGTTACCCAGAATGTCTCCTGAATAAATCCCCGCAGTATGTATAGCGTCACAAAGGGGAACAAAAACCATCCGGGTTTTATCAGAACCGCACCCACCATTATAATGAAAATCACCACCTTTATCACGATATTTTTGCCGGATGGGAAGGGGAAAGTTGCCGAGTATTTTACATTTGACACCATAAGCCACGACAGAAGCACCACCGCCGGGGTGAGCAGATTTGTGAACCGAATTTTTCCCCAGATGTCGGTGGAGAACATCACAAAACTTGCGATGAACACCGCCGCAAGGGGTATGGGCAGTCCCTGAAAGTCGGTTTTTGAGTGAGGGTCTGCGGAGACATTGTATCTTGCCAGCCTGAATGCCCCGGCGATAAGATACAAAAGCGGCACCAGAAAACTCCAGTTTTTGAAGGAATAGACATTGATGGAGAACAAAAGCACGCTTGGCGCTACACCGAAGGTCAGAAAGTCGGAGAAACTGTCCAATTGAACTCCGATTTCCGATGTGGTGCGGGTCATCCTTGCGATTTTACCGTCAAGAAGGTCAAAGACGGCGCCCAGAATTATCAGCCACGCCCCGCTTATTGTTTCCCCGGCGGTGCTGTGGAGAATGGACACAAACCCGGAAAACATATTCCCCATCGTGAAAATTCCGGGCACGATGGGGGCGAATCTTTTTATTCTCTTTTTACTCATTTGACCAGAAGCGGCGCCAGAACGAGCGACACCACCGACATCAACTTAATCAGGATGTTCATAGAGGGACCGGCGGTGTCCTTGAACGGGTCGCCGACAGTGTCGCCGACGACGGCAGCCTTGTGCGCATCGGAGCCCTTGCCGCCGAAATGCCCAGCCTCAATGTATTTTTTGGCGTTGTCCCACGCACCGCCGCCATTTGCCATAAACAGGGCAATCATAACCCCTGATACTGTGGCGCCGACCAGAAGTCCCCCGAGGGCTTTTGGACCCAACAGAAAGCCCACAACTATCGGCGTGAACACGGCAATCAGCCCCGGCAAAATCATTTCTTTGAGGGCGCCGGCTGTGGCGATGTCAACGCACTTTTCCACATCTGGGGTCGCCTTGCCCTCAAGCAGTCCCTTGATTTCCCTGAACTGGCGGCGGATTTCCTCAACTATTTTGTCCGCCGTGCGCCCAACCGCCTTCATCGCCATTGAGGCGATAAGATAGGGGATAAACCCTCCGATGAGAACGCCCACCACCACAAGGGGCTTGGTTATGTCAATTGAGGCGAGTTTTGCCGATGAAGCGTAGGCAGAAAACAGCGACAGAGCGGTCAGCGCCGCAGAGCCTATGGCGAATCCCTTTCCGATTGCGGCGGTGGTGTTGCCCAGAGCGTCAAGTTTATCGGTGATTTTGCGGACCTCCTCGCCTAAACCGCTCATCTCCGTGATTCCGCCGGCGTTGTCGGCAATGGGACCGTAGGCATCAACGCTCATCGTGACGCCGACTGTGGCAAGCATTCCCACTGCGGCGATTCCTATCCCATACATACCCGCCAGATGGTGTGCCAGCCAGGTCGCCGCAGCGATAACCAGAACCGGAGCGGCAACACTTTCCATCCCCACTGCGATTCCGGTGATTATGTTGGTTGCGGCGCCGTATTGTGAGGACTCTGCGATTTTGATGACAGGTTTTCCAGAGGTATAATACTCCGCCAGAAGCCCTATGGCGATACCCAGAAGGTTGCCGATTAGCATAACCCAGAAGACATTGATGTCAATTCCCATAAGTTTTGTGGCGAAATAACTTCCCACAAACAGAAGGATGCTTGCCACATAGGTTGATGCGTTGAGCGCCGCCGCAGGGCTGAATTTTTCAAAAATTTTCATAGAGAAGATGCCTATCATAGACGAGATAAGTCCTA
>JAMOPH010000416.1 GCA_027064665.1 bacterium
GGAGCGAATTTGCTCTATCGCCGCAGGATGAGTGGCGCCGACCACAAGCCCCAATTTCTCGCCAAATCGCCGGGACCACTCCGAAACCCGCTCGGCAACAACAACATACAGCGGTCGCCCGCCGACCAAAAGTCCCTCAATCTCCTCATAACTGGGGTTGCTGGTGGCACCAAGCACTATGATGCCCAATTCCCTCTCCACAAACGGCTTGAGAGTATCGCTGCCCATATACGGGTTGAGTATCACGGCATCAACGCCCAGAGAACGGGCAAATTCAGCATAGCGCTCCGCCGTGTGCCCGATATCGTTGAACTTGCCGTCAAGGATAATCGGCATTTCGGGGTCAGATTCCTTTATTCGGGCGACAAGATTTCGCAGAATTTTTATTCCGTCATCGCCCAGCGCCAGATAAAACGCCACATTGGGCTTTACCGCACATACATATCTGCGCAGAACAGCGAAAAGTTCAGAGTAATACTCCGGCACGGCCTCGGCGGGGTCTTTGCCCCGGAATTTTTCGGGCATTTTCTCAACCACCGGGTCAAAACCAACCACCAGCGGGCAGGCGGTTTGGGCAATTTTGCTCTCCAGTTTTCGCCAAAAATCGGACATATTGCAAAGTTAAAGCAATCGCTGTGCAGACCGCAAACTTTTTGTTAAAAAATTTCTCCCAAACGCCAGATTGAAGGGCGGTTTGCCTTGACTTAAAAGTGGAAATGGATAGATTGCCTAAATGACGACGATTATTCTATGGAGGATGCGATGGCAGAGGGTCATTTCGGCGCACTTTTGCGAAAAATTGAGGACAAAAGCGCAAGGATTGGGATAATAGGGCTGGGGTATGTTGGTCTGCCGCTTGCGATGGAGTTCTGCGAGGCGGGTTTTTTCGTTGATGGGTTTGACATCAGCCAGCGCAAGGTTGACCTGCTGGCACGGGGGCAGTCCGATGTGGACGATGTCAGTGCGGACACCGTGCGGAAGTTCGTTGACCGGGGCACATTTATGCCCACCACCGACGATTCTGTGCTTGCCGGCGACGATGTGATTATAATCTGCGTCCCGACGCCGCTGTCAAGGTTCAAAGACCCCGATGTGTCCTACATTCAGGACGCCGTGGACAGAATCATAAAGCACATTCATCCCGGACTTTTGGTGATTCTTGAGAGCACCACCTATCCCGGCACAACAAGGGAACTTATCGCCGAGCCCATTGAAAAGGCGGGCTACGAGGTTGGCAAGGATGTGTTTGTCGTCTTCTCGCCGGAGCGTGTTGACCCGGGGAACCCGAACTATCACACCGGAAACACGCCAAAGGTTGTGGGGGGAATCACCCAAAGTTGCACGAATCTTGGCGTGGCGCTGTATCTGACATTTCTGCCCAAAGTGGTGCCGGTCTCCTCGCCGGACACCGCCGAGATGGTAAAACTTTTAGAGAACACTTTCCGCTCGGTCAATATCGCCCTCGCTAACGAGATGGCAATGATATGCGAGAAATTAGGGGTTGATGTTTGGGAGGTGATTGAGGCGGCGTCGACAAAACCTTTCGGGTTTATGCCGTTCTATCCCGGACCGGGCGTGGGCGGACACTGTATCCCCATTGACCCGCACTATCTTTCGTGGAAAATGCGGGAGAAAAACTTTTATGCCCACTTCATTGAACTTGCCGGGGAGATAAACTACAATATGCCGACGGTGGTGGTCAACGAAATCGCAAAACATCTCAACGACCACGACAAACATCTCAAGGGCGCAACAGTGCTGGTTCTGGGTGTGGCATACAAGCCAAATATCTCCGATGTGCGGGAATCCCCGGCGCTGGAGGTGATAAAACATCTTGTTGAGTGGGGCGCCGATGTGATTTACAACGACCCATATGTTCCGCGGGTTGCCTTCGGCGAGGATGTCCTTGAGTCGGCGGAACTTTCGGAGGAACTTCTGCGGGAGGCGGACATCGTCGTCATCGCCACAAACCACAAAGATTACGATTATCAGTGGATATACCAGCACGCAAATTTGATTTACGATTCTCGCAATGCTTACGGGGGATTTGCCGACCCGGAAGGCAAAATTGCGCGGCTGGGCGCGCCAAAATAACCCTCACAGGAGGGAAATATGAAAAAATTTCTCACAATAGTTGTGCTTCTGGTGGCGGGGTATTTCGTCTATGTGAAATTTATCGCCCCGCCAGAACACAAAGCGGCAAAGCAGGTGGAACAGAAGGTCTTTGAGGACAGATACGACCAGACCAAGGCTGCCAAGCAGGCGGAGGCAGAACTTTGGGCACGCACACTGATAAACAAACAGGAGGAATACTACGCCATCAACGGCAGATACGCCTCAAACCTGCGGGATTTAAAGTTCACTCCCCGGCTGGGCGGAAACTACAGGGCAAAAGTCGTCCGTGCCGACGAGAACGACTTTCTTATTGAAATCACTGGCAACATTGACAACGACGCCACAGAGGATATCTGGGAGGTCACAAAGGACGGCTACCGCCACATAATTGACGACATCGCACGGTGATTATCCCTGCGAGGGAAGCGCCATCTCGCCGTAGTGCAGGCAGCCTATGGCGCCGGCAAACTGTGGATGTTCCGGAATCAAAATCCGGGTGCCGAGGGTTTCGGACAGAAATTTTATCACTGCAGTGTTTTTCGCCACACCGCCGGAGGCGGCAACTCTGTCTGTGGGGAATCGCCTTATCAGTGCGGCAAAGCGCTTCACAATGGCTTTGTTGACCCCCGCCGCCAGCGACCCCACAGTATAGCCGAGGGAAAGTTTTTCCAAAAGTTCGGTCTCGGCGAAAACGGCACAGGTTGAGGTTATCGGCGCAGGATTCTCATAATATTGCGAGATTTCCTCAACAGTCAGACCGAGGACACGAGCCATATTCTCAATAAACCTTCCCGTTGAGGCGGCGCACCTGTCAGAGGTGAGAAAATCAACAACAAGACCGTCCTCAACCCTTATCACCTTGGTATCCTGCCCGCCGAAATCAACGAGGGTGAATGTGTCAATCCCAAGCATCGCCGAGACGCCAATGGCGTGCGCCTGAATTTCGGGGATTTCAGTGGCGCCGGCAAGTTTTGCCCGCTCCCTGCCGTAGCCGGTGGCAACAACCTCGTCGTAATCGCCGAGCCCCAGCGATTCCATATCAATCGCAAAGCCCTCAGGGGTGGCTCTGCCGTATTCCCGATAGAACCGGGCGGAATCGTGTTTCTCAAGAATCAATCTGCCGGCGGCATCATACCGGGCGATTTTCACATACCGACTCCCTATGTCAATGCCCACTCTTTTCATTCTACCAAAATAGTTTCAATTATTGCCGCAGGGTATTTATTTTTATCAAAATTCGGGCAAAATACAAAATGAAGAAATTAACTAATTCAAAAATCTATCTGAAAAATCCCCGCCTTGGAGTGCTTGTGCTTCTGGGCATAGCGGCGATATGGATTTTGATATATGCGGCGATTTCCACCTTTTTAGTGGACATAGACGAAAAGCCCACGCTATTTGAGGGAGTCATTTTGCTTATGGTTCTGCCGATTTTGCTTCTGTTCGGATCTGCCTTTGCGGCGGCAGGCGTGATGCCGATTTATTCGCTCCACTTTTCCCCACCGACACTCACACTAAAGCGCAGGGGGAAAGTAATTGAACAATATGACCTCTCCAAGCCGCACGCCCTTTTGATTTTGAAGGCGGAAACACCGAATATGGGCGTCAAAATCTGGGAAGCCAAGCGCCTGTGGGCTGAGGCGTATCTGTATCAGGACGGGAAGGAGTTATCCTTCACGGTCTTCTGGCTGCCGAACTCAGGGGAATCCGCCGGGAAAACGGAGCGCAATCTCGCCGGGACAAAAGACCGCCTTCTCTCCCTGCACTCGGAAATAAGCGTTGAGATAACCACCTCGCGGGCACGCCCGTTTTTCACACGAACTAAATACACCACCTGGGCGGTCAAAAATCCAAAATTCGCTATGGCAAACCTCAGAGATTACATAGATTGGCTTGAGACTATGGATTTTTCCCACGAAAAAAATCTTGCCCTTCCGAAAATTGAGAAGTATGTGGAAAACTATCACAGAACGGGGCGCAAAATCTCGCTTCGCAGACTGTTGGCGGAAATCCGCAAGGTGTAAACGATGAGAATAAACCACATAGGGAGAAAACTTATCTGGGTGTTCAATTCCGTGTGGGCGGCGATTGTGGGGCTGATTTTTCTTACTCCATATCTTGCGCACACCGGGAGCCCGGTGGCAAAATATCTATATCTTCTGTTTCGTCCCACCTGCCACCAGAGACCCGAGCGGTCGTTTTTCCTCTGGGGGCACAAGATGGCGGTCTGCGCCCGCTGCACCGGGACTTACATCTCGCTTTTTTTCTGGGGGGTCGTGTTCGGGATCATCCTCAGGTTCAAAAGAATCAAGGCACTGCCGCTGTGGGGATTTGCTCTTCTGCTTCTGCCCACCGCAGTTGACGGCGGAACACAATTTGTTGGCTTGAGGGAAAGCACCAATACACTGCGGCTCATCACCGGGATTCTGTCCGGGCTGGCGGTGGTGTGGTTCGTGTATCCGCAGATATATCTGCTTGAGGAGGAACAAACTCTGTCAGACGAACTTGCCTACGGCGGCGAGAAGACTTCCCTCCGGCAGGGATAGTTTGCCGGGCTTGGCACCCAAAGTTTTCTGCAACCTCAAATAATTCCCCGGAATATACCCATAGACACCGAATCCGGTGGATAAAAGTTTTTCTCCCAAAAACCTTGTCGCCGGCGAGGTGAGAGGCAAATCCAGATACAGCGTGCTCCGGGGGAACTGCACCAGATTTTTGAAAACATTGGTTATAACCTTTATTGCGCCGGAGACTTTGTTGCCAAATCCCAGAAACCGAAGCGTGGCGGTCTGACTGCCTTTCTCAAACTGCAGGACAAATTTGAAGGTTTCCTCCTTGGGGGCGGCATACACAGGCGGCGCAATCTCAAGGTTAAGTTCAAATTCCTCGGCAAGGCGCAAAAAATAGTCCTCGCACTGCCGGGGCGGATGGATTTCCCTTCTCTCGGAAGGCGCAAATCTTTTGCCGAACACAAACTTCGGCGCCGCAAAAGAGAAATGATTTATAATCCCCATCGGGCGAAAACTTCCCCCATCGGTGAAAACCGCCTCGGCGTAGTCGCCGTAAATCCACAGAATCCATCCCGGCGACAGAAGGCGCAGTTTGGCGACTATC
>JAMOPH010000417.1 GCA_027064665.1 bacterium
CCGACGAAAAGGTCTATTTAGGCGATGCCACCGGACATCAGGGGGATTACATCGCCTTTGACGCAGTCTGGTGGCACGCAATCCCGCTGGAAATAGAGGACAGACAGGATATGAAGCCAGACCGAGTGCAGATTGCAGTCTATCCCAATCCGTTCAATTCGGTCTGCCGGATTTCTGTGCCGTCGGGCACGGACGCCGTGCGGATATACGATATCCGGGGCAATTTGGTGGAAACTCTCAACCGCCGGAAAAACGGGGAATTTCTGTGGGCGCCGCCACAATCCGTGCCCGCAGGAATTTACATCGTCTCGGCGTATGCGAACGGGAAAACTCGCTCAATCCGGGTCCTTCTGGTCAGATGACTCCTCCTCGTCGGAAAGCATCCCGCAGATATCGGGCTTGGGCAGGAATATCACCGGAATTCCCAGTTGGTTCAGGAGTTTGTCGGAGAACTCGTCGGGGTATTCCTCGGCGACATAGATTTTTTTGACGCCGGCGTTGGCTAAAATTTTTGCGCAGGTGATACAGGGTTTGGTGGTGCAGTAGAGGACCGAATCCCTGGTGGAGACGCCGAAAAGCGCCGCCTGAATTATTGCGTTCTGCTCGGCATGGAGACCCCAGCACAGTTCCTGCCGCTCGCCAGAGGGGATATTCAGTTGCTCCCGCAGGCAACCAATCTCATCGCAGTGGGGGAACCCCGACGGCGGACCGTTGTAGCCGGTGGCTAAAATTCTGCGGTCCCGAACCAGAACCGCACCCACTTTCCGCCTCGTGCAGGTGGAACGCTCCCGCACCAGAAACGCCATTGCCATAAAGTATTCGTCCCACGAGGGTCTTTTCATCTGCGCCTCCTTAAATTGCCCCGCACTCCGAAAAAATCTTGACTATTAACTCTCGCCAGATTAAAATTCAATCAAAATTAGACGGGGGATTTGGCAATGAAATTTTTTAGGTCCTGGATATTCTGGCTGATATACTCGCTGATTCCGGCGCTTCTGACTCTGGCGTTTGACTGGACACGCCAGACTATGGTTTACATTTATTTTCTGGCGGTATTGGTCGCCATAGGGTTCTGGTGGATTTTGGAGAAAGTTGACCCGCAGGAAGAGTTTTAATATGAGCGAACCGAAAGCAAAAGCGGTCCATCAGAGCGAGATTCCCGCCGAAGTAGTGCAGGATGAGGGTGCGCAGGGGGTTACGATTCAGTGGCTTATCGCCGGGCGGGACGGGGCGCCGAATTTCTATATGCGCCGGTTCACTGTAGTGCCGGGCGGTTTCACCCCGAAACACTCCCACGCCCACGAACACGAGGTATATTGCCTCGCCGGCAGGGGCGAGGTCCTCATCGGCGACAGGTGGCACCCATTTGAGAAGGACTTTGTGATTTTCGTCCCGCCGTGGGTGGAGCACCAGTTCAAAAACACCGGCGACGAGGACTTGGTGTTTCTGTGCCTTGTCCCCGCAAGATAAAAAAGTCCGGGGCAGATGCCCCGGAATGCCCCCACAGAGACCATTCAAAAAACGAGGTGTCCGCCTGTGGAGTGTAATTTTATTTCTCTACTGCCTTTGCAATTTTTGGCACGAGCGCCTTCACAAGGCGAGCCATCTTCTCGTCCGCGGTGGCGGCAGTGGCAAGAATTTCCTCAAGAGTCACAGGTTTCAGGGCATCGGGAAGGCACATATCGGTTATCACCGAAAATCCGATGACCTTCATCCCGGAATGGACCGCCACGATGACCTCCGGCGCGGTGGACATCCCGACGGCATCGCCGCCGATAAGCCTGAGGAAACGATATTCCGCCGGGGTCTCCAAATTCGGTCCCGCCATAGGAACATAGACCCCCTGCACAAGGCGAATTCCCAACTGGAGTGCGGTTTCCTCCGCCAGAAGTCGCAGTTCCTTGGTGTAGGCGTCGGACATATCGGGGAAACGCGGACCGAGCGAATCGTCGTTGGGACCGATTAGCGGGTTGTCGCCGATGAGGTTGATGTGGTCGGTGATGAGCATAATATCCCCGGGGCGGAAAAGCGGGTTCAGAGCGCCGGCGGCGTTGGACACCAGAAGCACCTTCGCCCCAAGCGCCTTCATCACCCGCACCGGATAGGTGATTTGCTTCATCGTCCAGCCCTCGTAGTAGTGGAACCGCCCCTGCATAGCCATCACCGGCACACCGGACAGCGTCCCGAAAAGGAGTTTCCCGGCGTGGCTTTCCACCGTGGACACCGCAAAGTGTGGGAGTTTCTCGTAGGGGATTTCCACCTCAACCTCAATCGCCTCGGCAACCTTGCCAAGCCCGGTGCCCAGAATTATCCCGATGGTCGGCGTGCCCTGATAATACTGCCGAATTACCGGAATCGTTTCCTCAAGTTGCTTGCGAATCTCAAGCATAGCACCCCTCCGTTTTGTTTGAGATATTGACTTCAAATTTGCGGCGAAGGAAGATTTTGTCAACAAATTATCGCAGACCCGGCGATTACCTCTATACCCCGGATATTTCTCTTTGTTTCCGACACAATTTTTCAATATCATTTTTATGAGAAATTTCAAAAGGAGGCAAATTATGCACGGTAGATTGAGCGTTGTTCTGCTTATTTTTGTCCTGGTCGGAGCGTGTTTCTCTCAGGGATGGGAGCGCACCTACGGGGAGGATGGGGATGATCTGGGATGGTCTGTTATACAGACCTCCGACGGAGGATACTTCATCACCGCCACGACTTGGCCCAGCACCACTTCTTATAGCGATCTCTATCTTATCAAAACCAATTCCCTTGGAGACACACTTTGGACCCGAGTTTATGGGGGGGTCCAATGTGAGGAAGCCTGTCAGGTGAAACAGACCTCCGACGGCGGCTATGCGGTGGTGGGATGGACAGGGTCCTTTGGGGCGGGCTATTACGATTTTTACTTGATTAGAACCGCCCCGAACGGCGATACTCTCTGGGCTCGCACCTACGGTGGCACCGGCAACGATTTTGCCTATGGACTTGCCATAACCCCAGACGGAGGATTTTTGCTGGCTGGCACATACGCCTCCGACTACTACAGGATTTCTGAGGGCTATGTCTATCTGGTAAGAACCGACTCTGTGGGCGACACTCTTTGGACCCGCACCTACGGAGGAAGTCAGGCGGATGTGGCTTATGCCCTTGCACTTACCGCTGATGGAGGTTCCATAGTTGCCGGAGCAACTTACTCCTTCGGGGCAGGAGAATGTGATGTATATATTCTGAAATTTGACCCGGCGGGCGATACTCTCTGGACTCGCGTCTACGGCGGTCCCGAACACGATGCGGGATATGCGGTGGCGCAAACTTCTGACGGAGGATATATTATTACAGGTATAACTTCTTCCTTCGGCGCAGGTGGATACGATATCTATTTGCTCAGACTCAGTCCCGACGGCGATACCTTGTGGACGCGCACTTACGGAGATTCCTGCGATGAGGCAGGGCATTCCGTCGCACAAACCCCGGACGGTGGCTTTGTTATTGTCGGATACACATCCTCCTTCGGCGCGGGCTCAAACGATGTCTATATTATCAAAACCGATTCGGTGGGCAATCTCCTCTGGCAACGGACTGTTGGCGGGCACGGCGACGATGCGGGTTTCTCCTTTGACCTGACTACCGACGGAGGATTCATCATCACAGGATACACCGCCTCCTCCGGTGCAGGCGGTTATGATGTCTATCTTGTCAAAGCCGATTCCCTTGGCTATGTGGACACCACAAATTTCCCGCCGGTCTTCACCTTGTGCCCGGGCGATACCTCTGCGACTCTCCATAGTTTCTTGGTCATAAACTTTAGGGCACAGGACCCGGACGACGACCCGATAACTTACTCATTGGTTGAGGGACCGGAACCCCTGCTATTTGAACACGGACATATGTTTTTCCGGGCGGATTCTGTCGGTGTTTTTCACTTCGTAATCACCGCGTGCGATACCCACGGCGCCTGCGACACCTGTGAGTTCTATGTCACCGTGGTTGACACCCCCGACACTGACGCGATCCCGGAAGTGGGAGCCAAACCGAAGGCATTGTCCTTACAGATTCAACCCAATCCGTTCAACTCCTCGTGCGCAATCGTCGCGCCCGCGGGAGCAGTGGTGGAAGTCTATGACCTGCAGGGAAATCAGATTGCGACCCTGTCCGCCCCTCATTCGCAGAGCACACGGTTCAAAAACTGCGCGGGGAATTTTGCAGAATACATCTGGTCGCCCGACGAATCGGTCCCCTCGGGGATTTACATAATAAGGGCGACAAAGGACAACCGGACAGCCATCCGGCGGGTAATTCTAATCCGTTAGTCATCCCCCGCACAGTTTTCCATAGAGATGGAAAAAAGCGACCCCACGGATAGCAATCTCCCCACCGGGGGCAAAAACAGGGCTCCGGATGACGGGCATCACCCCGGGGCGACAATTTTCGGCGGGGCAGAAAGCGCCTCATTAATCACCGACAGGACAACCTCACCGCGGAAAAGATACGGGTTTTTGCGCCCTTCCCAGCGGGCGGGGTTGTCCGCGAAAAGCGAAATCGCTCGCGCAGGGTCCAGACGATGTGCGGGATTGGGATGGTTTACCGCACTGCGGATTCCGAAAACCGGGTCAATCGGCGTGACATACGAGTCCGAGCCGCCTAACAGATTTATTCCCGCGTCAAGGATTGCGGGGAACGGGTTTGTCTGGCGCCAGCGTTCGCCTAACCGTTTTGCGTAGAGCCCGTCGGGACCGCCCCAGAACGCCTCAAACGCCGGCTGAACCGAAAGAGTCAGTCCCAGCGCCGCCGCGCGCTCTATCTGGTCGGGATGAATCAGTTCGGCGTGTTCAATCCGCCATCCCGCAAGCGCCGACCCGCCAGAAACTCTTTCCGCACAGCGAAGGTATTGCTCCACCGCCCTGTCGCCGATGGCGTGCATCGCCACCCGAAGACCGCGCTCTGCCGCGCGGGCGAAAAAGCGTGTAAGGTCGTCGTCGCACCAGTAGAGGATTCCGCGGTTTTGAGGGTCGTCGGCGTAGGGTTCAAACAGCGCCGCAGTATGCGACCCGAAAGAACCATCTAACAGCAGGCACCCGCCGATGTTCTCAAATCCCGCGTCGGCGACAGCGTCAACATCGGCGGACTCAACGAAAATCTGGATATCCACCGGAAGTTGCGGAGCAATCTCGCGCAGAAGCACCGCCCAGTCAAGATACGGCACCAGAGCGCATATCCGCAGGGCA
>JAMOPH010000418.1 GCA_027064665.1 bacterium
TTGAGACAATTGTTCCCTGTGCTCTTCCACCGATAAATTCCTCGCCCGACCGCACCACTGTGACATCGGCACCGCGAAAACGGTATATTGACTGCTTCTCATCCCCGACGAACATCACACGCCCGGAATACCGGGCAAGATGCTCTATCAGTTCCCACTGAATCGGCGAGGTATCCTGAAACTCATCAACCATAAGTTGTTCCGGCGCAATGTCTTTCATCTGCTCCTCGCTGAACTGTTTGACCAGTTTCAGCCCGCCGATGACCAACTGATTGAAATCCAGCGTGGAGGCTGCCCGGTATCCCGAACGGATAAATTTCTCAAATTCAGTATATAACTGCGCAATTTTTATGGTTATATCTGCCGCCCGCCGCAGGGCATCTGTGTTGATATTCGCCTTTTTCTTTCGGTGGGCGATTATAAATTCGGCGTATCTGTTTGCTAAATTCTCCGGAGACTCATTACACAGTTGATGCAAACTCTCCGACAGATACTGCCTTCCCTTATATACGGCGGTTAAGATGTTTTTGATTTCCCACCTGGTTGCATATTTCAGGAGTTCTTCTAAAAGTTCGCCGTTTTCGGCGGTTGTTTTGTCAAGGAATTCCTCAACATATTCCGCCGGGTCAACTGCGCCGTTGTCCACAGAAAAGTTAGGTATAACCTCAGCCTCAAGCGGAAACCGTGCCAAAAGCGTCCTGCACAGAGAATGGATTGTGGAAATCTGGGCGTTTTCTATATCCCGGTATATTCTAAACCACTTTTGGGATTCTCTGTTATCAGCCGCTTCCCGGAACCTTGCGAAAACCTGCTCAAATATCCGCTCCCGCATCTCGTTTGCCGCCTTGTTGGTGAAGGTGATGGCAACAATTTTTTTGACCGCATCGGGTATCTGCAAGAGGTCAAAATCCTCAAGGTATCGCAGTGCCCGCAGGGATAACACCGTGGTTTTGCCCGTGCCGGCACCGGCGGTGACGATGACATCCCGGGTCGGGTCGGCGGCGATTTTCTGGCTCTGCGTGGGATTCATCTTTGCTTCCCCCTTGGTGTTTTTTACAAAAATGCTTTTTCCTTTCCACATTGTCAAAGCAAAACATTTGACTTGACTTTGCTCATTTGAAAGAGATATTTCCCTTGATTTTCGGCAACAAAACTGCGGAGGAAAAATGAAACTGCAGGAGTATCAGGCTAAAGATATTCTGCGCAGATACGGTGCCCCTGTGCAGGAGGGAAAGGTCGCCACAACGCCCGAGGAGGTTGAGCAGATTGCAAAGGAGTTCGGCACCACCGTGGTGATAAAGGCGCAGGTGCTTGTCGGCGGAAGAGGAAAGGCAGGCGGAATTAAACTTGCCAGCACCCCCGAGGAGGCTCGCCAGAAGGCGGAGAAAATCCTTGGAATGGACATAAAAGGTCTCGCGGTGAAAAAGGTTCTGGTGGCTAAAGCGGTTGACATCGCCGATGAATCCTATCTCGGGCTGATTCTGGACAGGACATCCAAAAAAATTGTTATGATGGCATCGCCCGAGGGCGGCGTGGACATTGAGGAGGTCGCCAGAAATACCCCCGAGAAAATTTTTAAGATATATATTGACCCCTTCCTCGGACTGCAGACCTACGCCGCAAGGTATCTGATGTCAAAACTCTACGATAAATCCGAATATATCGCACAGGGGATAGAACTTGCGAAAAAATTGTATCAAATTTTTGTGGAAAACGATGCCCAGTTGGTTGAGGTCAATCCGCTGGTTATCACCGAGCAGGGCGATATGGTCTGCGTTGATGCAAAAATTATCCTTGACGACAACGGGCTGTTCCGCCATCCGGAGATGGAGCAACTGCGCAATGTGGAGGAATACTCGCAGGAGGAACTTGAGGCTAAAGAGGCGGGGCTTTCGTTCGTGAAACTGACGGGGGATATCGGCTGTGTGGTCAACGGCGCCGGGCTTGCGATGGCTACGATGGATTTGGTCAAGCACTACGGCGGCGAGCCGGCAAATTTCCTTGATGTCGGCGGCTCCTCACGCCCGGAAAAGGTCATAAAAGCGCTGGATATCATCACCAGAGACCCCAATGTGAAGGTCATCCTGTTCAACATCTTCGGCGGAATCACCCGCTGTGATGACATCGCCAACGGCTTGGTGCAGGCGATAAAAGAATTCAAACCCTCGGTGCCCATCATTGCCCGACTGACCGGCACCAACGAACAGGAGGGCAGGAAAATTCTGGAGCAGGCGAATATCCCGGTGTTTTCCAGTATGGATGAGGTCGTCAAAGAGGCAGTCAAACTTGCGCAAAGTTCATAAGAGGTGCTGCGATATGGAGGAGCAGGAGAAGAGGGAAAAATTTGAGCGCCTGAAATTTTTGCTTGAGGAGACCCGCTTCAATTTCTTCGCCGATTCCGACAAGGGCGTGTGTCTTATCCGCTTCGGCGACCTGGAGAACGCCGATTTTGACACGGTTTTCGTGTATCTGCAGGGCTCGGAGTCCGATATCATCGTGGCGACGCTTACTCTTCTTGACGGCGAAAAGGGATACAGATATCCCCGGGAAATTTATGAGGAATGCCTCAAGTTCAACAAAAAAGTTGCCCTGCTCAAAACCCAGTTTGACGAGCGATACGGCGACATTGATATCTCCTACGAGACCTGGCTTGCCACTCTTCCGGAAAACCTTGAGATGGGGATAGAACTTCTGGTTTCCCACGGGGATGCCTTCGCCGGTGAGTTGAAAAAGATGCTCGCCGGCTCAAAGGTTGGAGAGTAGTTCGGAATTGGTGATTACAAACCCGCAGAAGGAGGTGCACTGATGAAGTGGATGAATCTATTTATCGCTGTGGCGGTGCTGGTTGGGGTGGGGTTTGCCTCGGATGCCCGGCAGGCAGTGTTCGGCGGCGGAGGAATTTTTATCCCTGATGTCAACGATGTGGTTTACATCCCCAGTATGGCGCACAGTTTCGGCAACTGCGCCCAACTTGAGTTGGGGACTTATGCAGGCGATGGTGTTGTGCCGTCCGGTCAGTGGGGGCTTTTCAATCTGGGGATTGGCGAGAATCTGGCAATCGGCGGCGCCCTCAGAAGAACCGATGGGCAGATATTCAGCCGCGCCGATTATTTCGGATATGCCGCACCAAATCCCGGTCTCAATCTGTGGGGGGCATACAATCTTGGTGCCGCCAGATTCGGACTGGGGTTTTATATGGCGTCCTATTCCTCAAAGACCACCGATGACAACAGCGACACCGAGAGCAAGTACTCAAGCCACATATATTCTTTCAAACTCTCCTCGGATTTTGACATTGGAGACGGCGGGAATTTCGCTGTGGCTCTGGGCGTGGACCTCAACGGTCTCTCCAACGAGAACACCAACGCCAGCGACCAGACATACACCGACAAGATGACCGGCGGCACTGAAATTAGCGCTATGCTCAGGGGGTTTTTGCCCGTCCGGGAACGCACCAAGGTCGTCCCTGTGGTCAGGTTCTCCACATTCAGCCACAGCCGTGAGATTACCGATTACTCCGGCAATACCACCAAATACGGCGATTATTCCGAAATGAACCTGTTCGTCGGTTCGGGGGTCAATGTCTCCGTGATGGAGGATGGGCTCGTTTCCCTTGGCTTGGGTATGCTTATGACCGACACCAAGGACGAGATGGACACCACCAACAAGACCGAGGATAAGACCTTTGTTCTGCCCACTCTCTCGCTCAACACCGAGATTCCTCTCAAGCCGTGGCTGGTTGCCCGTGCGGGGCTGACCAAGAATTTCGGCTCTGTCACTCACACCGAGGGCGGAGTTGAGACCACCACCAGTTTCTCCGAGACAGCCGGTATGTTCGCCTCCATCGGCGCCGGAGTTAAGTTCAAAGGCTTTAATGTTGACTTCACCATCTCCGATGATGACCTCTTTGAAGGTCCGTGGTTCATCAGCGGGCACCCCTGCAACGCCTTCAAAGTCTCTCTCGGATACAACTGGGAATGAACCGGCATAAAATAGCAAATGCAAAGGGGGGAGACCTTTTGAGTGTCTCCCCCCTTTTAATTGTCCGCAGGTTTTGGCAGATTATTCCTTGAACCTCAGCCGGTTGAAAATCATCCCGGTCAGAAGTTTGGGATAGAAATCGGTGGATTTTTGGGGCATCCTCTCGCCGGCGCTGGCAATCTTTTTCACCTCCTCAACCTTGGTCGGATTCATATAGAACACTCCGATTACCGAGGGGTCTTTCTCCATATACTCAAATCCCTTCTCCTTCTCGCGGATATAATACAGATTCCGCTTTTCCTCTAACGCCTTGGCGTCAATCCCGAGGATATTTTCTAAAATCAACTTGTGCAGGATGGACACATCAAGGCGCTTCCAGTCGGCAGAGACCGGCTCGGTGATAGCCCTGTCCATTATGGATTCGTCCTTGAGGGTCAAAAGAAGCATTCTGTCGCCTCTGCTTGGCACGAACAGGAACGAGTGTTTGCCCTCGGCGCCGTATTGGGCGAGTTTCTCCATTGCCGCCTCAAATTTTTCCTTCTTGTCGGAGTCGGAGAATGCTATCGGCTCCACCTCAAAGTTTTCCGCGACCTTCTTCTCAAAGTCGTCAAGGTCAAAGTCCGGGATTGAGTGAACGACGCGGTGAGTCGGCAGGACCACCAGCCCGGGGTCGTCCATATTGACGAAGGTCATCATCCGGTTGCGGAAGGTTTCGGTTGCGCCGGGCTCTGGCTCAAGACCTTTCTTCTCGCACTCCTGCCAGTAGTTGACCGCGGTCTCGTATCTGTGGTGCCCGTCGGCGATGAACAGCGTTTTGTCCTCCATATTTTTCTGCACCTGCGCGATGATTTCGGGGTCGTCCACGCGCCACATCTTGTGGGTGTTGCCGAACCAGTCTTTGGCGACTATGTCCGGCTCGCGCCCTTCTATTGCCTTCTCAAGAATCTGGTCAGTTTTCCGCTCCGGGTCGGAATACAGCATAAAGATGTGTCCGACCTGCGCGCGGATGTGCCGGGTGAGGTTTAGCCTGTCGGCTTTGGGACCGGCAAGGGTTTTCTCGTGCGCCTTGACGCCTTTGCCGGGGGGTTCAAGTTCGGCAAGCGCAACAAATCCCTTGCGAACCACGGGCTTGCCGTCAACCTCAAACTCCTGATGATACACATAAATTGCCGGCTTTTCGTCCTCAACGAACACGCCGTCCTCGCGCCAGCAGTTCAGATACCCCGCCGCGCGGACATAAT
>JAMOPH010000419.1 GCA_027064665.1 bacterium
GGCATCCTTTTGGGATGCAAGAAGTTATACCAAAAGTTCCTCTCCGGGTTGCTCCCCTGAATGCACAAATAGTGTGCACAGTAAACTGGGAATAAAATCACAAAATTGCCTTCCCGTCAAAAATCTCATTTCCTTTATAAAAACGAGACAGGAGGGCATTATGCTCAATCTTCGCAACCCATTCATCTTTGCACCGATAAAGACCGGTTTCGGCGATGGCACCGGTCTGGTCAACCAGAGGCACATAAATTTCTATCTTCGGCGGGCAAAATACCTTGGCGCCATCACTCCAGAACCGCTGTATCTCCACAAGGGCTTGCGGGAAATCCCCCAGCAGATTGGGATTGACTCCGAGGAGAAACTCCCCGGGCTGAAGAAGATGGTGGATGCAATCCATTCCGCCGGGGCGAAGGTCATCGCCCATCTGAACCATCCCGGGAGGATGGCGAACCCCAAAATCCCGGGGAATTTTTTCGTGTCCTCCACGGACAAGCCGTGTGAGAACGGCGGCGCCACCCCAAAGCGGATGACCCGCCAGGATATGGATGAGGCAATCGCCCTTTTCGTCAACGCCGCAAAACTCGCCGAAAAAGCAGGGTTTGACATAATTGAACTCCAGTTCGGGCACGGGTATCTTCTGGCGCAGTTTCTCTCCCCGGCGGTCAACGACCGGGATGACGAATACGGCGGCTCGCTGGAAAATCGGATACGCTTCCCCATTGAGGTGCTTGATGCCGTTATGAACGCCGTTGACCTGCCGATAATCGTCCGGGTCAGCGGGGATGAGATGACCCCCGGCGGTCTGACCATTGACGACACAATCCAGATTGCGCAGGTTCTCAAGGACAAAGGCGTTGCCGCGGTTCACGTCTCGGCGGGCACTTCGTGTTCCTCGCCGCCGTGGTTCTTCCAGCATATGTTCGTCCCCACCGGCAAAACCTGGGAGATGGCGAAAAAGGTCAAAGATGAGGTCGGCATTCCGGTTATTGCAGTGGGGAAAATCGGTTCGGCGGAAGACATTGACCGTGTGAAGAACGAGTTCGGTGCGGATTACATCGCCATCGGGCGGGGGCTGGTCGCCGATCCAGATATGGTGGGCAAATACCTGGGCGAGGTGGACGACATAATCCGCCCGTGTCTGACCTGCAGTGAGGGATGTCTTGGCGGAGTTAAAGCCGGACTGGGTCTGCAGTGCGTGGTCAACCCGCTTGTGGGCGACGATATGCGGGAGATAAAGCCCGCAGAGGTCAGCAAAAAGTTCGTCGTGGTGGGTGCGGGTCCCGCGGGACTGGAATGCGCCACCACCCTCAAAAAGCGCGGACATCAGGTCGTCATATACGAAAAGGACAAAATCGGCGGGCAGTTCAATCTGGCGTCTTTGCCGCCGCACAAGGAAACCCTCGCCCGCCTGATTGACTATTACAAAAAACAACTTGACCGCCTCGGAATCGAGGTCATTCACAGGGAAGCCACCGCGGAGGATATTCTCTCCGGCGACTACGACGCGGCAATCCTTGCGACGGGTTCGGTGCCGGCGGTCCCGCCGATTGAGGGATTGAAGGAATACTTCTGGGCTGAAGTCCTTTACGAGGACAACCTGTTCAGCGGGAAAAAAGTTGTCATCATCGGCGGCGGACTGATAGGGACCGAAATCGCAAGCGCCCTCGCCGACCGCGGCAACGAGGTCATCATAGTTGAAATGCTTGACGAAATCGCCCGCGGAATGGAGATGCTTGAGAGAAAACTGACGCTCCAGAAACTCACGCAGAAGGGCGTCAAAATCTTCAAGGAGACCCGCGTGACCAAAATTGACGGCGACAAGGTCTATCTTGAGGGCGCGGCAAATGATGTCATCACCGGCGTGGATCACATAATCCTTGCCACCGGGATGAAAAGTTATAACCCGCTTGGACCGGAACTTGAGGGCAAAATTACACTCTATGTCATCGGCGATGCGCGGCAGGTGGGTAAGGTCAAGGATGCCATCCGCGACGGATTTGAACTGGCGGTGAAACTGTGATTTCCCGCGCGGCAAAACTCTGGGGATGGGCAGAATTTCCGCGGGAATCAACCTCCGGCGGATAACCTCTCCAGCGCATAACGGGCGGGCAAAAAGTTCGGGTCAACCTCAAGCGCCCGCCGGAGATAATAGACTGCGCTGTCCGGCTCGTCCTGCCTGATTTTGACCGCGGCTAAATTGAAGAACAACTCCGGCGAGCGCTCCCCGTTTTTCAGCGCCTGTTTGAGATATTTTTCTGCATTTTCAAGGTCGTTTTTCGCGAGGGCAATCGCGCCGAGGGCAAACCATCCCCGGGCAAAGGACGGGTCAAGTTGAACCGCAAGGGCAAACATCTGCGCCGCCCCGGAGACCTTCTTTCTGCCCATCAAAATCTGCCCTAAGTTGAAATACGCCCTGCTTTTGATTTTCTCCGGCGAACCGCCCAAACCGGACTGCTCGCTGTATATCGTGCCGAGGTCATACATCTGCACAAAGGATTTCGGCGGGACGGAAAGCACATCGCGGAAAAGTTCCTCTGCGGCGGCGGTATCGCCGAGGGCGAGATTCACCACGCCCCACAGGTTCAGAACTCTGGGGTCATCGGGATACAGTTCCGCGAAGTCCGCCAGAATCGAATCGGCAAGATGATACCTGCCGTAAAGATACAGCGAGAAGGCATAGTTGAACACCACCGCCGGGTCGGAAGGGCACAGTTTATACGCCTGCTCGCCGAACAGCAGCGCCGAGGCGCTATCCCCGCGCATCCGGGCAATCACGCCCAGATTGGACAGGGCACGGCATTTTTCTCCGCCGATATTAACCTCACGCCGGAAGTGCGCCACCGCAGAGTCTATCTTGCCCTCCCTAAAATACAGCGCCCCCAGGTTCAAATTCACACCGCGCATAGTGGGGTTCTGCCCCAGCGCAGTTTCATACTCATGCTTTGCCAGAAAATCCTCGCCCCGGCGGAGATAAATGTTCCCCAGCGCAAAGTGCGAAAGCGGGTCGTCGGTTCTGCGCCAGTGGAAATAGTCTATATTTGCGGCAACTCCCGCCAGAAGAATTCCCGCCAGCGGCAAAAATTTCCCCCGGCGAATCCAATCCGCCAAAGTGCCCACACCGGCAGCGGAAAATATCGTCAGAAGCGGAATCACGGGAAGTTTGAACCGACTGCAGACGAAAAAAATCACCACCACGCCCGAATACGCCAGAAACGATGCGCCCAAAAGCGCTTTGTTCTCAATTTTCCGATAGAACACACCGGCAAGCGCAAGCGGCAGAAGCAGTCCCCAGCCAAGACCGAGGTATATCAGCACAAAAAGCGGCGTGCGCCGTGTGAGGAAATAGATGTTCCCGTTGTTGCCAATCTCTGCGCCGTTGAAAAAAAGGGCGATTTTTTTCAGAAGAAGCAAGAACGCCTTCGCGGGGGATTTCTTCCAGAACAAAAAACCCCTGCGCCAGTAGAACTTTGACACCTCCGAGGGCAGAAGCGGTCGCCCCACCGAGTCCTGCGCCGCCTTGACACAGTCCACATAGCGCCAGTTGTAGCCGAACTCGGGGACAATCGCCGAGGCACCGTCGCTTTGTGGATTGTTGCCGATGTAGAAATTTATCCCGCCCTGCGAGGCTATAAGAACCCTGTCGCCGTTGATGTAGTTGAACAGCGAGACCGGGGCAATCGGAAATATCAGCCCCACAAAGATGACCGCCGCACGAAATTTGAAATACCGCCAGAAGTAGAGAAAAATCACCGGCGCAAAGACCAGCACTGTCGGGCGGGTTATCCCCAAAATCCCCAGCCAGAAACCCGTGAGGAATATCAAAAAATCTCTGCGGACGAATCTGGTCTCTATCGCAAGATAGAACAAAATCACCGTTCCGGCGGAGACCACAGAATCCAGCAACAGGCGGGATTCGTAGAATATCTGCAGGGGGTTTATCGCCCACAGAAATGTCGCCAGCGCCGCAAGGCGGGCGTCCTTGAATATCCTGTGGGAAAGTTTCCAGAAAAATATCACGGACACAAGCCCAAAAAGGTTTTGAAATATGCGCACAGCACCCGGCTCCGCGCCGAAGACACGGTATATCGCCGCCATCAGATACGGATACAGCGGCGCCCGGAAGAACACGGATTTCGGCAGTATTTCCCCGGCGGCGATTTTCTGCGCCCAGAGATGATGATACAGTTCGTCAAGGAAAAGCCCGTCCCAGTATGGCGTGCGGCTCCAGAAAAAAAGATGCACCGCCCTCAAAAGCGCCCCCAAAAGCAAAATTGCCCAGAGTATATGCCGATTCCTGCCAGACATTGTGGTTTAATTTTCGGCGGTCCCCTCAAAACGCCATCGGACCGAGCGCATAAGTTCTAAAATCGCCTCCCGCCAGCGGGTCATCTTCTCCGGCGGGTGAAGTCCATACATCCTGACGGAGTGCTCCTTTTTCTGCGTGCGGGCGGTAAATCTGTATCCCGGCAGGTCGGTGACCCGCTCGGAGTAGTCCCCGGTGAGGAAAAAATCGTCCTTTTCAAAAATTTCTGCCAACTCCCGGAATTTCTCCGGCGGAATTTCGCCCGCAAAGCGCAGGCTATACCTTGATGTCAAAAGGCTTTCGGGAAGGGAGTTCTCCCGCACGATTTCTGCGAAGAACGAATCCCGGCGGGCGAGAATCTGTCTGTGCAGGGGCTTCCACACAAGTTCGGCGCCCCCATCACTGGTGAACGCCACGGTATAAGCCGGGCAGACGCCGAAACATCCCGATGCCGAAAACTCTATCCGGACAATCTCATCTGTGCCGCCGCCATCCCTTGACAGCGCCATAAGGACGCCGGCGAAAAGCATCACTGCGGTTCCGAAAAATCTCATCGTCGCCCCCTACTGATAAATCTTTATCTCAACCCGCCTTTTGGCAATTCTTCCGGCGGGAGTGTCCTCTTTTATTTTCGGGTTCTCATCGGCGCTGGATTTGCCTACAATCTCAATTTTCACATTCCCGCACCTGCCGGAGTTCTGCCCATCCATTTTGATTTTTTCACCAAGATAATACTCCAGCAGAGGCTTGATTTGCTCAAACTCCTTCTGCGCCCAGAACAGAGACATCTGGCGGTTTTTCTCGGGGTCGCCGGTGTCGTCGGTGAATCCGGCGATTTCCACGGTGACCGGCGTGCCCAATTTGTCG
>JAMOPH010000420.1 GCA_027064665.1 bacterium
AAAATTAATTTTCATCGTCGAGGTTCGTTGGTGTCAGAGGAAGAATATCCTCGGGTTATACCGGTCTGCTGTGGCGATTGAGGGGAAATCGGTGTGTGCCCGCACGGTGTTGAGGGCAAGGTCGGGGGTGTTGTTGTTCTCAGATATGTGCCCCAGAACCACTAACTTTGTGCCGGAGTCAATCAATTTCCCTGCCAACCGGGCGCATTGATAATTTGATAGATGTCCCCGCCGGCTGGCAATTCGCCGCTTCAGATATTCGGGATACCACGAGTTCCGCAGAAGTTGCGGGTCGTAGTTCGCCTCAACCAGAACCAGTCCCGCGCCACAGGCGAAATCGGTTATCCCGGCGCCGAAATCGCCCATATCCGAAAGAATTGCCGCAGATTTCCCGCCGGTGTGGTCTATCCGGAACGCCACCGGCTGTGCCGCATCGTGCGAAATCAGGACGGATGAGACGGCAAATTTCCCCACGCCGATCTGTGTGCCCGCATCAATCGGCACGACCGCCGAACCCACGGATTCAAGTTTTCTGCCGAGGGCAAAAATTGTGCCCGGGGTGGCAAAAATTTTCGGTGCAAAGTGCCGGACAATCGGCGCAAGGGATTTTGTGTGGTCGTGGTGCTCGTGGGTGATAAAAAGCGCCCTCGGCGGTGGAAGCCCCATTTCCGCAGTGTTTGCGGCGACAAGCCTTTTGGGTGCGCCGGCGTCAATCAAAATCGTGGTCTCGCCGTCGCTGACCACATAGGAATTGCCGAAACTCCCGCTCCGCAGGGATATGAAGACCAGTCCGCTCATCCGATTGCGCTCCTCTCCCGGTCAGGGATATTTGACCTTCAGCCTGATTCGGTTATACAGCGCCGAAAAGACTATCGCCGCAAATATCAGGGCAAGATACTGCGGCATATAGAAACAGGTCAGAAGCGCCAGAACCAGCACTGCGACCTGATTTGCCCGAACGATTTTGCGCTTATCTATTGTTGGTTCGCTTATTGCCCGCCAGTAGAACGGAACCGAGACCACTGCGGTCAGAAACAGGGCGGTCTCGCCGAAGGCGACCCCCATAGCGCCGGCTAAAAATACCCCCAAAAGCCCGAACGCCATAGTTCTCCTTGCGCCCCAGATGACCGCCAGAGTTTTTTTGCCGACCTTTTTGTCGCCGTCGGCATCGGGCACAGTGGTGAAAAGATACACCGCCCCGAAAGCCACAGCATAGGACAGCGCCCGGACGAAAACAATCCACTCCCAGCGGGCACCGGATTTCTCCGCCGCCCACGCAAAGCCTAAGATGTAAATCAAAAATCCGTGCCCGAGGCAGTTGGCGGCAAGGGCGAGATATCCTCTGTCCTTCAACCTCATCGGCGGGGCGGAGTAGCACACGCCCAGCACTATTGCGACGACAATCAGCGTTAGAGTAAGAAGTGTTCTGTCTATCGTCATAATCACAGCGCCCGCAAACGCCAGAAACACGGTGATTTTCGCCATAAGGGGCGAGATAAATCCCAGCGCGAGGGGAAGATTTTTTCGGTTCAGTCTGTCGCCGGGGGCATCAAATATCTGGTTGAGACCGTAGATGCCGATGCCCAAAAGAGTGGTGGTAATCAGAAGGTCTGTTGCCCCCTTTGTTCCCTGATTTCCGCCGCCTGCCCAGAATCCTAACAGCGCAGGTGTCCAGATTGGTATCAGGAGGAGAGGGCGCCAGAACGCGACGAAATCGGCAATCTGTGTCAGCAGTTTTCTCACACGATTAAAATCTGTCCCGCCGGGTTGCGTGTCAAGATGTAAAGTGCCGGGGCTGTGTTAAAAATTGTAAATTTCCCTTGACAGTGAGGGCGATAGAAAATTTCATTTGTGCAAACTCAAATTGGAGGGGCTGATGTCAACATTTTTGCTGACCTTTGAGTCCACCGGGGCTATCTCGCCGGAGACACTCAGGGATATCGTGGGGGAGTTCGGTTCAATCTGTCAGGTGACCGGGCACTCCTTTATGCTTGAGTCCGACCTTGAACTGGATGAGATAATTGACTCCCTTCAGCAGGAGATAGGCGAGAGGATAACCTACTTTGTGATTGACCTTGAGACCCTTGAGGTTGACGGAGCGAATCTTCCCGACTGCATTGAGGAATTTATCGCAACCGCAGAGGAAATCTACGGGGACGAGGAATACGAGGAGGGCGAGGAGGAACTGTAAATCTGCGCCCTCACAACAGTTTTATTCCCGACCGCCGCCGTGGTGCGGCGGTTTTTGTTTTCTGGCGGGAAGTTCTCGGTTGCAAATTGCGGAGCAGAGGTTATCTTTTTACTATGCGCAAAAGGAGAGCGACAAACCGAAAAAGACCCCGCAAATCCGGGGGGATTCCGTCGTGGGTGTTTGTGGTGGTGGCGGTGCTTTCCCTTGCCGGCGCAGGGATTATCGGATGGAGCATTTTCCATCCGAAGAAAGAGAAAACACAGCCCGCCCAAACCGTCCCCAAATCCGGCGGCGATTTCCTCTCCAAAATTGACGGCGCAATAGAGCAGTTCAGAATAGATATGGGAGTCCCCAAAAAGTATGTCTATGTGCGGAAAAAGGAGGAAATTCCCCGGTTTCCCGGCGAGAAAATCAGGGAGGTCACTATCAGGGTGAGCAAAAATTTCCCCCCGGCATTTGTGAATTATATGTTCCAGAGGGCGATAAAGGATTCCGGCGGAACCATAATTGACTGCGTGGAAAAAAGTTCCGGCGGGAAATTTTTAATAGATATCGGCTACGGCGAGGTTCTCACGCACAGAGTTAGAATTATAAGGTCATCAAATGTACAGATAGAACCCGGCTATGTCGCCCTTTTAATTGATGATTTCGGCTATTATCCTGTCAAAACTGCGAAAAAGTTTTTTGATTTGGGGATAAAATTTACGGCGGCGGTTCTTCCGAATGGGAAATATACCTCGTATATCCTCAACGAACTTGATAACTATCCCGATATTGAGCGTTTTGTCCACATTCCGATGGAGCCCAAGGGTTATCCGCAGGCTGACCCCGGTCCCAACGCAATTATGGTCAGTTATGATGACCGCAAAATTCGTGAGTTGGTGGAAAGACATCTTTCTGCGGTGCCCGGCGCAGTGGGGGCGAACAACCATATGGGTTCCAGGGCGACCGAAAACACACGGGTGATGTATCAGGTCCTGCGGACAATCAGGGATGCCGGCTTTTTCTTCGTGGACTCCCGGACCACGCCGTATTCTGTCGCCGAGGATATCGCCCGAAAAATCGGTGTGCCCGCCACCCATATTGACCACATAATAGACCCGCCGGGAATTTCTCCCGCAGAGATTGAGAGCAGATTATATGAATACTGCCTTCAGGCAAGGAGAGTGCCCGCAATGATTATAAACTGCCACGCCTCGGATACCACCGCAAAGATACTTGAAAAAAATGTGCCGATTCTTAAAAGATATGGTATAGAATTCGTTCCGGTTTCTATGGCGTTTGAGAGGAAACTAAAATGGCAGAGGGCGAAAAGAAAAGGAGGGTAAGGGACATCAGGCTGTATAGATTACTTGCTAATGAGGATTTGGTTGAACTGTGGGAGCGGGTTGATCCGGAGATTGACCCGGAGACCGGGGAGGAGGTGTATCCTTCGCCCGAGGAGAATATGAGGATGGTTCTCCGGCGGGTCGCCGAGGTGCTGGACAGGTCGGGCAATGTGGTCAATGTCAAGCGCCTTGTGGATGAACTGGAATTTCGGGAAAAGCAAGCCCCCACGGTGCTGGGACACAGGATTGCCATCCCCCATGTCAGGTCCAAAAATGCCCGGGAACTGACGGTCTGTTTCCTTCGCTTCCCCGAGGGTATAGAACTTCCCGGTCCCGAGGGACCTGAAATTATCAATTTCATCTTCGGAATTATAACCCCGATATATGAGGATGATACCGATTATCAAAAGGTCTATCGTCGGCTTGTCAGATTATATAAGGATGACCCTTCCCTTGCGCAGGAACTTGAGGAGATGACTTTCCCGGGCGAGATAGTCAGAATTTTCCGTGTTCGTGAACTGTGACAATCGTTTTTCCGTTGATTTCTATCCCGGAAATGTTTATAATTTATTGAGGAAAGAAGGAGGCGAATATGAGAAGTCGTTTCCCTGAATTTGTCCTTGTGTTTTTCTTTCTTTTCACGCTCTCCTTTCCACAGGATAGTTTGAATATAAGGTATGTAGGAGTATGGGATCCATTGGAAGATTTCTTTTCGGTGACCAATATATGGAATTTTGGGGTTTACAATGGTTATTTGTATGTATCCGGGAGTTTTGCGGATGTAGATAGTGAAGGGGATACAGTGGTTTACCATCTGGTTGTTGTGGATGTTCATAATCCTGAGGACCCATATGTGGTTTCGGGATACCAGATATACCCGATGGAGTTTTATATACTAAATGGGTTTTTGTATTACTTCAAATTTTCCAGCCGGGCATTGGTAATAATAGACATAAGGGACCCGCGGGGAGTTGATACGGCGTGTGTATTTGATGAGTTATTATTAAATCCTTTTGGGAGGAATATATACCCATTTGAAGGAGATGGGATAAGTTATGTAGTGGTGAAGGCATACTCATCAGAATTTGGGCGTGGCTATTATTTGTTGGATGTTAGTGATCCATATTCACCGGAATTGTTATGCAAGTTCCACGAATTTAAACCCGACACAGAGTGGGGGGAGGACCCTGACTGGCACGCGATAAGATATGGGTATACAGCTGCAGTGGACTATCCGTATGTTTATGTGGGAGAATTGAAAGAAGGATGGGGTTCGGAGTGGGACCCATATGACGATATCTACCGTCATGTGCCAGTGTGGGATAGTTTGTTTATATACCGCTACGATGTGAGGGATTTATCAGCGGAGCCGGCGGTGTGTGTGAGAGGTGATGTTGAAATGAACCGTCTCTGGGCGGCTTCTGGTTTAGTTTTCGTCATAACTGAGGCGTATTCTTCCACAACGGGTCTTTTAGTGTTAAGTAGCGATGACTCGGGTATGGATTCAGTGTGCGTAACGGACCAACTATGGGTATTAACTTATGTGTCTGGGGACAGTATATACTATGGTATGACGGTTTATAATTATGCTGGAGGTTGCGAGTTTGATACGATAGGGTATTATCCAATAGAG
>JAMOPH010000421.1 GCA_027064665.1 bacterium
TCGCCGTGGTGATTTACCCCTTCATCTACAACATCGTCATTTCCCTCTCCAATATGAGTATGACTCACTTTCACGACTGGAAAATCATCGGTTTTCGCCAGTATGCCAAGGTGTTTTCGGAAAAGACATTCTATGTCGTTCTGGGAAAGACAATTATCTGGACCGTTGTCAATGTGTTTTTCCATGTGGTGATTGGTGTTTCTCTCGCACTGCTTTTGAACCGGCATCTTCCCGGGAAAGGAATTTTCCGCACGCTTTTGATTATCCCCTGGGCGATGCCCCAGTATATCACCGCCCTCACCTGGCGCGGGATGTTCAACTACGAATACGGGGCGATAAATCTTATTCTGTCCAAACTGCTCCATATGCCGATGATTCAATGGCTGAAGGACCCGTTTTTCGCCTTCGTCGCCTGCATTCTCACCAATGTCTGGCTGGGGTTCCCGTTTATGATGGTCATCGCCTATGGTGGGCTTCAGGCAATTCCCCGGGAACTTTACGAGGCGGCGGAGGTTGATGGCGCCTCGTCCTGGCAGCAGTTCTGGCACATCACTGTTCCGCATCTCAAGCCGGTTATGACCCCGGCAATAGTTTTAGGCGTAATCTGGACCTTCAACAACCTCAATGTCATCTGGCTGGTGTCCAATGGCGGCGAGCCCTCGGACAAGACCCACATCCTTGTCTCGTATGTCTATAAGGCGGCGTTCAATCTCTACCGCTATGGCTATGCCGCCGCGCTTTCTATGGTGATTTTCGTAATCCTTCTGATGTGGGGAATTCTTTACATCAAAAAGACCCGCGCCGCCGAGGGGATTTATTGATATAATTTTGTTTGAGTTTCTTACCTAACCCCTTAAATTTTATTCGGAAGATAATAGGGGAGAAACTATGAAAAAACTTGTGCTTTTCTTTGTCTGTCTGTGTGGAATTGCTGCATACGGTGCGCCCTTTTACGATGACGAAACTCCTCGTCCCACGGCGGCGCAGTTGGGCGTCTATGAGGTGGTGGATTACTCGCTTTTTATCCCCCTGCGGGAACCGTTTGATTTTCTGGACAGCGCCTCGGTGAGGATAACCTTTGCCAACCCGGGGGATACTGCGCTGTCTGCGCCGGTGCGCCTGGATTTTGAGTCTATGACCTGCGATTCGGTGGTGTTCACCCATCCCATGTTAGATATTTGGGAACTGTGCGATTTCCGGCAGACGGGCGACACGCTGGAGATTGAACTCCCGCTGGCCATCCCGCCGGGGGATACATTTTTCCTGACGATTTATTACCACGGCGCGCCGGTGTGGGGATATTTTGTCCAGACGAACCGCTACGGCGACACGGTGATATACACGCTTTCCTGGCCTTCAAACGCCCGCTGTTGGTTCCCCTGCGTAGACCATCCCGCGGACAAGGCGACCGCGACAATTCGTGTGCTGGCGCCGGAAAGTCTGCGGGTAGCCTCAAACGGCACCGAGATTTCCGCGGACACCACCGGCGGCTATGTCCTCCACGCCTGGCGCTCGGATTTCCCGCTTTGCACCTACAATATCTGCTTTGCCGCCGCAAAATACGATTTCTGGAGCGACACCTCGGGGTCGGGGATTCCGTTTTTGTATTTCGCCTATCCGCAGGATTCGGCGCGGGCGCGGTTTGACTGGGCGCGAACCCCCGAAATCTGCGATTCCTTCCAGACATACTACGGCGACTATCCCTTTGCCAAATACGGGATGGCGACCACGCCCTTCGGTTTGGGCGGGATGGAGCATCAGAGTATGACCTTCCTTGGTGATGGCATAGTGACCGGCGACAGGCGCTACGAGGCGGTGGTGGCGCACGAGTTGTCGCACTCGTGGTTCGGGAATTCGGTTGGGCTTGCGGACTGGCGCGATTTCTGGATGAACGAGGGATTTGCGGTGTTCTCAGAATTTCTGTTCACCGAGATTTTTGAGGGCGAGGATGCTGCCGCCCAATACCGCCGCCAGACGATGAACTCGTATTTTTCCTCGGGCGAGGATTTTCCAATGTATGACCCCGAGGTCTATTTGTCCTACACCTGTTATAATCGCGCCGGGATGGTGTTAGAAATGCTGCGCTTTATGATGGGAGATTCACTGTTTTTCGCCGCCGTGCGGGAATATACCCGCAGGTTTGCCTACCGCACCGTGACCCACGATTCATTTATGCAGGTCTTTGAGGAGTTCTGGGGCGATTCTCTAAATTGGTTTTTTGACCAGTGGGTTTTTTATGGAGGATATCCGAGATTTGAGTATTACTATCGCTGTTATCCCACCGATTCGGGCTATATAGATGTGCTTCATATAACGCAGAACAACATCTACGGTGGACCGGAGGCATATATTATGCCTCTTGAGGTGAAGTTAGAACTGTCCGGCGGGGATATGTTTGATACTGTCTGGATTCGCTGTGTTGACACAGAATATGTGTGGCTGACGAGCGATTCTCTGCGGCGGATAAGGATTGACCCGAACAGTCGGGCGCTTTGCCGCAGTGTGGTCGTGTCCGGAATTGAGGAGTTTGAGAGTCTCCCGTCGGCGGTGGATATTGGCGTTGCCCCAAATCCGTTCAACGAAGTCTGCCGGATAAATGTGGCGGGAGTTCGGGGCGCTGCAACCGTGAAAATTTTTGACATCTACGGCAGGACTATTAGAATGTGGAGGGTAAAATCATCCGAAAGGCAAAAGGTTTTCCTCTTTGACGGTGCTGGTTTGCCCTCGGGGGTGTATTTTGTGAGGGTGTCGGGCGGGGGATTTTCGTCTGTGAGGAAGATATATCTTGTGAGGTAGAGATTTGAGGATTTCCGCTTGCATAGGGATGGTGATTGTTGCGGTGTGTGGGCTTGTTTTCCCCCAGTCGGTGACCTGGCGGGAGACCACGCAACCCGATTTTGCCGACGGGTATATTGACCCGAACCTGTATGCTTCGTGGCGGGCTTCTATAGAAACGAGCCCGGCGGATAGAGGCGCTGTTGAGTGGTTCCCCCGGTTTGACCTTGACGGTAACTGGTATCCCGATTTTGTTTCCTCTGACCGGGATTCTCCCTATTACCTCCGTATATGGTATATGGGACATACGGGATTGGACAGTTCAAAATTTTTGGATATGCCCGGTGGTGGGGGAAATTGCGATTTTGCCGATCTCAATGCGGACGGGTATGCGGAAATTGTCCAATCCGGTTTTGAAGGGGGAAGCGGAGTTATATATTGGAACAACTTGGGGACATTTTACTCGGATGATACAACTCAGTTTTCCAACGACGGTGGCGAGGCGGTTTATGTGGCGGATTTTGACGCTGATGGTTATCTTGACATTGTGACTGCGCCGGGGGATGTATCTAATAACGATACGATTTATTTTCACTGGGGGAGTTCTGGTGGGGCGCACGGATGGCAAATTTCATCAACTACGGCGATATATGTGGGGGATTATATGGGATATAATATAGAATCTGCCGATTTTGACGGTGATGGAAACCTTGATTTATTGTTCGTATATGTCTATGGAACTGACCCAATATTATATCTGCGCAATGAAGGGGGGAGAACTTTTACGGTAGATTCTATCCCATTTACGGTGAATCCATATTATCATCACGGGCTTTCGGTGGGGGACCTTGACAAGGACGGGGACATAGATTTTGTTGCGACCACTGCGCCCAATGGCGGTGCGGCGCAGGTGTTCCTCAACGATGGGCACGGGAATTTCTCCGTCGGCGTTACGCTTCACCCCGGTGGATGCTATGGCGGTTCGGCGCTGTACGATTTCAACTCCGATGGCTGGCTTGATATCCTGTTTTTCAGGGGGGATTCTGCCGGGACTCTCGTAATTTGTCCGAATTCTGCCGGCGTGGGACCGCTTTATTCGGACACCTCCTGCTACACTGTGGGACCATATGCCGTGTATTCCAGCGGCGGGACAGTGATTGACGCCGACGACGACGGGGATGTGGATATATTTGTGAATGTTTTATATCCTGCGCCGGGGTATTCTCTGCTTTTGCGGGGACCATCGTTTTCCTCAGCGGATTCTTTCCCTGCAGTGAGAGACCACCACGGGGTTTTCAGAGAGCCGGGGAACATAAGGGACAGGTCAAAATCTGCGTTCTACGAGAGCAACATTTTTGACACCGGCTTTGAGTTTGGCGTCTGCGACGGCACTGTTTCTTGGATTGCGTATGATGAGCGGGATTATACTGGAGACACTCTGCCAGATCCCGTGGGTTCTAATGTTCTAATTCTTGCCCGAGCGGGTGACCATCCCACGCCGGATGCGACCTGGACCGATTGGGATACCCTCACCGACGGCGGTGCCCTGCCGCCATCTATTTTGGGGCATCGCTATTATCAATATAGGGCAGAGTTGTGGTATTCTAATCCTGCGTATTTGCCGTGGTTAGAGGAGATAGAATTCACATTTTCGCCCTGTTCCTGCCCAGAAATTGATTCTGTTTGGTTCTTTGAGGAGACCTATATCGACTCGCAAAACCTTGTCCAGATATGTTATGATGCTGAAGACCCCGATGGCGATTCGTTTTTTGTGGAAATTCATATATATGATGACACAATAGAGATTCCGATTGCTACAATTTATGATACCGTAACCGGTTATCCCGGACCGAATATGGGCTGGGTGAACAACGGCACGCACTGTTTTGTGTGGAATTTAGGGACAGATTATTACGGACACGAGGGATGCGATTTTACGGTTCAGGTGTCAATTCACAATGAGACCACGGAATTTATGACGGTTTCGGATTCTATATCTATACCTAATCCCGAGGGTATAGCCTGGGATGGGGAATATCTGTGGGTTTCAAGCATTAGAAATGCCTATAATGATACAGTTGTCGTATATAAAGTTGACCCCATTACGCACGAAATTCTGGATTCGTGTGTTTTCACTGGCGAAATGCCGAATATGTATGCCGATATTGAGTGGCATAACGATACTTTATGGATGATGCAGGGACCGGGACGGAAAATATATATTGTTGATCCAACTACTTGCACTGTGATGGATTCCGCCGGTCCTATGTGGAGCGGATCAAGGTGGGGGCAGGGAATAGCATATCGGGACGGATATATATGGATAACCGACAGCCACGGGCTG
>JAMOPH010000422.1 GCA_027064665.1 bacterium
GGGATTTTTCCCTTGCCTTGCCGAAAGGGAGCCACTCGGGTTTGTTTCCGGACTGGGCAGAACCAAGCACAAACGATACCAACACCAGAGTGAAAATCAATATGCGGCGCATTTTACTAACCTCCACATTTTTATATCGTCTAACAATATTTATTCACAGTCCATAAGTCAACTCAATACTTTGAGAATTTTTTATCGCTGCCCCGGACGCGGCACAATATGATGAATAACCTTGCGCCACTCCTGTCCGGAGGATAATTTCATAGCGTAAAACAGTTCACCGCAGGAGCGTAAGATATGAAAGGCGGGCTGGTTCTTGTCCTGATGGCGGGGGTTATTGCTGTTTATGCTCAGGCGCCCGATGTTGACCCCAGGTTCCACACTTATGGGGAAGTTTGCGATGAGGTGGCGGCACTTGCGGAATCTCATCCCGAAATCTGCCGTGTTGAGACGCTGGCATACTCCACGCAGGATTCCGTGCCAATAATCGGCGTGATTATCTCGGACAATGTGGACGAATACGAGGACGAGAGCGCCATCCTCATTGTCGCCGGACAGCACGCCAGAGAACCTCTGGGCACCGAGGCATCAATGTGGCTGATAAATTATCTGATGGAAAACTACGGCACTGACCCCCGGGTGACCGAGTGGGTGGACTCTTTCAATATAGTTTTCGTGCCGGTGGACAATCCCGAGGGGCGCAATGTGGTTATGGAGCCCGGTCCGGAGCACACCCTCTGGTGGCGCAAAAACAAACACGACAACAACGGCAACGGTGTCTTTGATACCCTTTACGACGGCGTGGACCCCAACAGGAACTACGATTACCGCTGGGAGGAATACGGCGGCACCGATCCGGGTTCGGAATACTACAAGGGCGAACATCCGTGGTCGGAGGCAGAATCCCGGCTGGTGCGGGATTTGGTGGATTCCCTGCGTCCCGCGGTGGTGATGGACCTTCACTCCCCGGACTCTGTGGGCGGGAACAAACTGTGGTTCTGCTGGTATGATTCTTCCGCTCACTCGTATCATCAGGGGGGATTTCCGCATTATTATGATGTGGCGCTTCAACTTGCCGCCCACACCGAGACCGAAGTTGACGGGGAATACTATGTCGCGCGCCCGGCGAACAACATAAAGCCCAAACTTCAACTCTGGATATACTGGTATTCCGGCGCCTGCGCCATTTTGATGGAGATAACCAACAAATGCTTCTGGCACGGGGACACCATCGACACAATCGCCGCCCGCGTGGGACGGGGAATAACATATATGTTCGACCGGATGCTGGAGAAGGGTTTAATAGTCCGCACTTACGACAGCGAAAACGATGTTCCGCTTCGGGCGGAGGTGATAATTGACGGCGTCACCGACACCACATTCCCGGCGCGCCTGTGTGGATACAATGGGCGGTATCATCGCCTGCTCTATCCCGGCACATACACAGTTCGGGTGAGATACCGTGGAACGGAGCAGGTGTTTGAAAATGTCGAGATTGTTGAGGGCGAAAACACCTATTTGAATGTGGACTTTCCCGGCGCGGCGGTACGGGAATCTAATTTTGAACCGCCGGATATAAAGATTGACCTTCTGCCGGCACAGGTGGAATTCTGGGCGCCTGCGGGCACCGCCGAAATCTTTGATATCGTGGGCAGAAGGGTCTTCTCCGCGCAATTTGAGGGGAAACTTGTGGTCAATCGGGGCAATTTCTCTCCCGGTGTGTATTTTGCCCGCCTTTCCGCAGGAAAATGTTTGATAAACAAAAAATTTGTTGTTATAAAATAATCAGACCGAAAAGCAGGGAGGTCCTATGAAAGTTTACAGGCTGGTGTGCGGGATAATACTTACCGCGGGTGTGGTCTTTTCTGCGCCGAGGATGCCCGTTGGAGAGATGTTTTCGGCGACCTGGTGTGGTCCGTGCGCTATGGCGGCGGACTACATTGACGAACACTACCCAGACATAGAACCGATTGCCATAATAATCCGTTATGAGGTTGACCCCGGCGGACCCTTTGACGACTACGACGCCTCGGGTATGAACGACAGGGTTTCAACCTATTTTTCGGGCACCTATGGTGTTCCCAATATGCACATTGATGGCGTTGACTACGGCTCAGGTCCCTATGCCACCTGGTTCTCCGTTCTTGAAAGTCGTGCCGGAACCGAGGCACCTGTTGACATCCAGTTCACCGAATTGACTATGGATTCTGTGGAACTTACCATTTCCCTTAATGACCCGACTTATGCAGGGTCCTACGAACTGAATGTTATGTTGATTGAGGATAGCATTCACTATTCCGCTCCCAATGGACAGACGATTTTCAACCAGATTTTCCGCACCACTATGACCAATTCCCATTCAGGGGATATGATAACGCTTTCCGAATCTTCGCCCGTTGTGGTGAAATATGCTGTTCCCTCCAATCCCGATTGGGTTCCGGTTAACTGCTACATAGTGGCATTTGTGCAGGACAGGAGCAGTCTGGCGATTCTTCAGGGGGCAAGAACACCACTTTACAGACCGGACTATTATTTTACCACTTCGCCATCAAGTGGAATTGCCACCGCAATCTCCACAGATACCAGCGCAGAGTTTTCCGCCTTTATCAGGAATCAGGGTGCCAACGACGACACCTACAATATCACAGTTGAACTCCTTCTCCCTGAGAGTTGGACCGCCACGACATACGCAGACGGTGTTCCTTTCTCCTCGTCAACAACTCTCTCCGTGGCAAGTGGACATTCGAGGGAAATATCGGCTACTGTAAATTCTAATGGATTTGCCGGCTCCGGGAAGGTGAGGTTTATAATATCAAGTCCTCATCTTACCGGTGAATCTGATACAGTGATATTCACCCTCAACGCCGGCGCAAATGTCCTTTTAGTTGATGATGACGAAGGAGCATCATACGAGCAGTGGTTTATGCAGTCCCTTGAAAACCTTGGGATTGTTTACTATTACTACGACCACACAGCGGCAGGTCCGCCCACCGGCACTTTCCTCAACCAGTTTGACCTCGTGATATGGCAAACCGGTGCAGATTACAGTTATGTCATCGTCGCCAACGATATGATTGCCCTACGGACATATTTAGATAACGGTGGAGCGCTGTATTTTTCCTCTCCTGAAATAGGCTATTATGTAAACGAGGGAGGCGGGACAGCCTACAGGACATTCTACAACGATTATCTCAAAGCCACCTATGAGGGCAATAACGCCGACACAAGGAGCGTCGTTGGGGTCTCCGGCGACCCGATAGGTGATGGGCTTTCGTTTTCCATCTCCGGCGGCGACGGCGCAGATGACCAGAACTACCCGGATTATATTTCTCCCACCGGCGGTTCGGTGGCGTTTCTGGACTATTCCGGCGGAACCCAGCACGCCGCCGTAAGATATGAGGGCGAGTATCGTCTGGTATATACCGCCTTCGGCTTTGAGGGAATTGCATCCGCCGAGGTGCGGGATACCCTTATGGGAAGAATCCTGCACTACCTCAACCCCGATGTTTTCGCCGTCAGGGAAACCCCGAAAACCCCGGATAGCCCCACTATTGCGGCATATCCGAATCCGTTTAACTCCTCCTGCAAAATTGTGCTTCCCGCCGACGCAGAACTTGAAATATACAACATCGCCGGCAATCTCGTGTTTGCGGATAAAAACCGCACAGGTTCCGCCGGCACCCGAACGGTAATATGGAATCCCGAAAACCTCCCCGGTGGAGTTTACCTCGTCCGGGC
>JAMOPH010000423.1 GCA_027064665.1 bacterium
GTCTGATAGTGTTCGCAGGTGGTTTTGTTGAGGTTTGCGCCGCAGATGGGGCACAAACCCTTGCAGTCCGGGGAACACAGGGGATACCGCGGCACGGCAAGGATGACCGCATCCCTCACCCGGGGAGACAGGTCAACCTTGCCCGAGTGCGGGTCCACGCGGGCGAGATCCTCCTCCCACAGTTCCACCGAAAGCGGCGCCCCCGCCGTGAGCCTGACCAGAAATTCCACCTCCTCGCGAATCTCCACGGGGAATTTTTCAAGACATCGGACACACTGCACCTCAACGGTGGTGTAAACTATCCCACGGCAGGCGATCTCCAGACCCCGCCGGCTGCAGGTGAGGAGAAAATCAACATCCGCAGGGAACTCCGCCACGGCGGAAGCCAGTTCCAGTTCCTGCGGCGTCCACAGAAACTCCCGTTTGCTTCTCCCCTCCGGAAGACCCGCTGCCTCAAGAAACCTCTTTACCATCTCTCCCACGCTCCAAAAATTTGCAACTTCCCAAACTACCAACGATTTCCCAGATTTCAATATAAAAATTTTCTCAAAACCTTATGCGCTTTTCGGTGTCGGGGTCAAAGAGTTTAATTTGCTCCACCACTATGCGGAACGGCACCCTGTCGCCAACTCTGACATTGTGAGTTGCCGGCACCCGGGCGACAACTTGTTCCCCGGCGAGGGTGAAATACAGAAATATCTCGTTCCCCATAGGCTCAACCACCTCAATGTGGGCGGCAAAGTGCGGTTTTTCGGGGTCAATTACGAAATGTTCCGGGCGGATGCCGATTATCACATCCTGCCGGGGCACCCTGCCGGGGATATTCAGCGTGATTTCGCCGAACTTTATCGTGTTCTCCTGCGCCGTGCCGCGGATAAAGTTCATTGAGGGCGAGCCGATAAACCCCGCCACGAAAAGATTTTCCGGGTCGTTATACAGTTTGAGCGGGGTGTCGTGCTGCTGGATAATGCCATCACGGAGAACGGCGATTCGGTCGCCCATAGTCATCGCCTCAACCTGGTCGTGGGTGACATATATCATAGTGGTCTGAAGGCGGTGGTGGAGTTTGCTGATTTCGGTGCGCATATGCACCCGCAGTTTTGCGTCAAGGTTGGACAGGGGTTCGTCAAACAAAAACACCTTCGGATGCCGGACTATCGCCCGCCCCAGTGCGACTCTCTGCCGCTGTCCGCCCGAAAGTTGACGGGGCTTGTGGTCCAAATACTCTGTTAGCCCGAGGGTTTGGGCGGCTTCACGCACCCGCCTGTCTATCTCGTCCTTGGGAAATTTGCGGACCTTCAGACCAAATGCCATATTCTCATACACTGTCATATGCGGGTAGAGGGCGTAGTTCTGGAAAACCATTGCAATATCCCTGTCCTTGGGGGGAAGGTCGTTGACCACACGCCCATCAATGTAGATTTTCCCGGAGGTCACATCCTCAAGCCCGGCAATCATCCGCAGAAGCGTTGATTTCCCGCAGCCGGAAGGTCCCACAAGCACCAAAAACTCCCTGTCCTTCACATCAAGAGTGACATCCTTTATCACATGAACCTTGTTGTCGTAGATTTTGTTGACCTTTTCCAGAAATACCTCCGCCAATTTCCCCCTCCGGTGTGATTACAGAGAATAAAATATTTAGGTTTGTCCATTCAAACAAACTTTTACTGCCCGCCGCAGTGCAGAATTCTGTTGACAATGCACCAATGCAATGTAAATTACGAAAACTATGCGAATCGGGAAAGGGAAAAAATACTCGGTGATAGTTCTGCCGGAGGATTCTGCGCAGCCGGTCAAATTTTCGGTCTCAAGGCGTGCGGTTGCGTGGATTGTGGCGGCGATTGTGCTTTTGCTCTCGGTGAATTTTGTCCTTCTGGCGTGGAATCTTTTTTCCGCCTACGACAGGGCAAGCGCCTACGCCGAAAACAGGGACCTTCACCAGCGCCTTGAGTTAACCCAGCAGCGCCTTGATTCCCTCAAGACGGTTATGTCGGAAGTGGTCAAAAAGAACGAGGTCCTATACACATTTTCGGAGGTTCCCGAGCCGGAGCGGAATTTTGCCGTCGGCGGTCCGCAGTTGACGGATTACGAGAGCAAAAGTTTCACCCTTGCAAAACTTGAGTTCAACATAGACAGTCTTCTGTTCGTTGCCCGTCAGGAGTTGGCAGGGCTGGACAGTGTTGAGGAAGTCATCACACGGCGGGAGAAAATTCTGCGGCACACGCCGTCAATAAAGCCGATGAGGGGATTTTATTCCTCCGGATTCGGCAAGCGGCTGGACCCGTTCACCGGTAAATGGAAAATGCACGAGGGGCTGGATATCTGCGCTCCCAAGGGCACGCCGGTTTATGCCGCCGCCGATGGACGGGTAAAGTTCGCAGGATGGGAAAAGGGTTTCGGCAAGGTCGTGGTCATTGACCACATCTGGTTTGAGACGAGGTATGCCCATCTGAATGAGATAAAGGTCCGCAAAGGGCAGAAGGTCAAGCGGGGAGATATCATCGGCACCTGCGGGCGCACCGGAAGAGCCACAGGCCCACACCTGCACTATGAGGTGAGAATCGCCGGCAAGCCCGTGAATCCCAGAAATTATATCCTGCCCGCCAATATCTGCGTGGATTGACCTGACCGGTTCTGGCAAATTGCTGTTTTCCTGCCGGAGTTTTTGAGGGAACCCTCGGTGTGCAAAAACAAACCGCTTTGTCGGGAAAAAGGGCAAAAACTCATCGGATTTGCGCCAAAAAATTCTTGCTATAATTCCCGTTAGGGGAGATATTAAAAAATCGTTTTTGGGAAACAAACACAGGGAGGAGATATGCGCAGGATACTGCTGGCGAGCCTTTTGGCTGTGATGCTGGTTTTCTGGGGATGCGAAAAGCCCGGCGAGGAGGAAAAAGAGGTCCCCACCGACGGCACCAGTTGGGAGATAATTCACACAAATCAAAGTGTTCTGCCCACACTGTTCGCCGGATATATTTCCTCCGATGGGCAAAGGATTTTCTTGTTCGGGGATAAGGGATTTTTCGCACTCTCCACCGATGGCGGGTTCACCTGGACCACCGACACCGTCGCCGATATGGCGGACAGCGGCTATTCAATCCGCTGTGCTGATTTTGCCGATGAGAACACCGGAGTTATTGGCGGAGATATGACGATTTACCGCACCACCGACGGCGGGGCAACCTGGACACTGGTGGCATCGCAGGCGGATTTCGGCGAGGCGAGAGTGCGCAAGGTCAAATATGTCGGCAATGGCAAATTCTACGCCATCGCCGGCGCAAATTTCCTGCGCTCTACAGATTACGGCGCAACCTGGGAGGTGGTTCACATTGACTACCTTGACTCTACATCCTACGGTCTTATATCCTTTGATTTTGTTGATGAGGACAACGGGTATATGATTTCCTCCGGTCCGGTCAATTTTGTCACCACCGACGGCGGGTTGACCTGGATTCCCGAAAGGACCGAGATGGGTTTCCACGGGTATGATGTTGACGCCGCCGATGACGGCACATACTTTGTTTGCGGGGATACCTCAAAAATCGTCCGTAGAACTTTCGTTCCTGCCGATTCTGATAGCGCCAGTTCCGATAGCGTTCTCGTTTGGGAGGAAATTTCTATCTCTCCCACCCTGACTCATCCCGAACTCTACATATTTGAAGCGATAAAGATAGAAGGCGATCTTGGAATTGCCGTAGGCAATGATGGTCTTGTGGCCATCTCCACCGATGGCGGTGAGACCTGGCAGAGAACCGATGCCCCCGGGACCTATGCGGATTTTTCATATGTTGCCCTTGCGGGAGATTATGCCCTTGCCGTGGGCATTGACAATATCCGTGCCGACGGTTTTGCAACAGTGGGCACATCTAACCTTTCGGTGTGGAAGGGCGTTTCCTATGGCACAAAAATGGAACTTGACGATATGGTCTTCATTGACGAACAGACCGGATTTTTCGTTGGCAAGGAACTCTCCCTGTTCAAGACCTATGACGGCGGTCTGACATTGTATCAGCGCCCGCTTGTGGCAGAACACAATGTGTCCGTCTCCGGGATTGATTTTGGCGACGACCTGCACGGTGTCGCCGTCGGCTCGGACGGGGCGATATTTACAACTTCCGACGGCGGCGAAACCTGGTCCACTGTGCCGGAGGAAAACATTTCCTACGACACCGATATTGACCATCTCAACAAGGTCAGATTCGTTGACCCCACCACGGTCTATGCGGTTGGGACGGACATTGACGGCAACGGGATTTTCCTCAGAAGTTCCGATGCCGGCGAAAACTGGGAAGTTATTCAGACCGGATATAATGTTGAACTGCTCAACCTTGATTTCCTTTCGCCCACTGTCGGCTGGATAGCGGGTGAGATGGGCACGGTTCTCAAGACCACCGACGGCGGCGAGAACTGGGAGCGTCTTCCCACCGGCACCAACGCCGGACTCAATGCCGTGGACTTTATTGACGAGAACCACGGATGGGCTTGCGGCTCCTATGTGATTCTCAAAACCACCGACGGCGGACAAACCTGGACATCCTACCCGGTGGAGGACAATCTGTTCGCTATGTTCCACGATATAGTGTTTGTTGACCAGAACACCGGCTGGATTGTCGGCGATTTCGGATACATTCTCCACACCGTTGACGGCGGCGAGACCTGGTATCGTCAGGCTGCCGGGATGACCGAAAGCGACCTTTACGCAATTTACGCCCTTGATGCCACCCACATCTGGGCGTGCGGCGAACTCGGGACTATTTTGAAACTCGTCCCGTAATAGAGATGCCCCCTGCCCGCCTCGGTTCGGGGCGGGCTTTTTTGTTATTCACCGGAGCGTTTGAATGGGCAAAACACAGATGAAAAAACCGCTGTCCGAGGCGTTAGAGCGGTATGCGCCCCTTGTTGAGGCGTGGCTGGACAGAATTCTGCCGCCGGAGGACAGAATGCCGCCGGAGATTCATCGTGCTATGCGGTATTCGGTTTTTGCCGGCGGGAAAAGACTTCGCCCCGTCCTTGCGATTATGACCCACCGCTGGGCTGGAGGGAAAAGCGAAAGGATTTTCCCCGTGGCGTCCGCAATTGAGTTG
>JAMOPH010000424.1 GCA_027064665.1 bacterium
GTTGCACTTTAGCATTTTTTAATTACTATTATTTGATATTTGGAAAATCAAGCAAAGGAGAAGGAAGATGAAAAAGGTTCTGCCGCTGGTCGCCGCATTTTTGCTGTTGATTGTCTTCAGCGGGTGTTCCGAGGAATGTGAGCCCTGCCCAGAATGTCCGCCGGAAAACCCCACCGATGTGGAACCACCATTTATCCACAACATCAATATGCCGGCAGAACTTACTGTGGGACAGTCCGCGGATTTCTCCGCCGAGGTGCTTACCGATGCCCCTATCACCAGTTTCAACTGGGACCTCACCCCCGCAGTGGACACCGGCGCAGAGTATTTCTATCCTGCCGCCGGCACCGAGGAGGGCGAATGGACCCCTTCGGGTGAATGGGTGAACCTTTTTGTCCCCGATGTCTCCGAAAGCACGGCATCGTTCACATACAACACCCGCGGGATATTTTCAGTGGCGGTGGAAATCGCCGACACGGACGGGTATGTTGAGAGGGCAAGCGCGCTTCTGCCGGTCTATCCCGAAACGCCGGATACATTTGCCGACATAGTGGCTATGGCGCCGGGGCTGGAGGATACAATTTACGGCGAGACCTTTGAGGCGGTGCGCTGTGGCGGATGGCTCACCAGCGGCGCTATGGCGGCGGCATACCCCGCAGGATACGACACCCTTCACCTTTTTGCCTATGTGGACAGTTTCTCCAGCCTTGAGGAAAGATATGTTCATATGTGGATTGAGACGGCAAAAAGGATTCAGGTTTTCACCGGCGAGCCCACCCCCGCCGATGTCAGGGTTGATTTCGACCTGACCGGCGCAATGCATCTGGTCAACGCCGCGGAGGACGACTATGTGAAGGTCACCGTGTATCTGGTCATCATCCACGAGGACAACGGCAGGACATATCACTCCGTCCTCACGGAATACACAATCTACGGTCCCGAGGAGCACTACTATATCAACACCCACATCAACCGCAACACAGCCTTTGAGTTCAACGGCGGGTATTATACGCTCTGGGTCGGAGTTGAGGTAGAGATTGTCTCCTCGCAGGGGAATGCCGCATTCTGTATGGACAACGCCGACAATATGCTGAAAGTCAACTACATCTACCTCAACCTCAACAAATGACGGGGCGTTCTGGAGAAAATCGGATTGTTTAGATAAATCGGGAGGCACAGATGAGATACTTTGTTCTGGCAATTCTGCTGGTTTCAGCAGGATATGGGGAGGTATTGCCCACACTGATTGAGGATTCCTATACATCAACCACCTTTGAACTTGATTTTCCCCAGCCTGTCCTGACGCCGGTTGAGGGCGATTACTATAGGGTGGAGATTCCCGATTTCGGCTATCGTGGCAAGCCCAACGGACCTATGCTTCTCGGAAGGACATTCTGGGTGGCGGTGCCCAAGGGCGCCCAGGTTTCTGTGGAAATCGTTGATACCGGGTGGAGCGAGTATCTTGACATCAAGCCGGCGCCGCTTTGCTCTTTGACCCTCAACTGGAACCTTATGGGCAAGGTTGACCCGCAACTTTATGGACAGCATTTCGGCGGCGAGGTAAAAATCATTGAGGACGCAATCTGGCGGGGCGTCAGGGTTGTCGGCGTGGATATAGTGCCCGCCGAATACGACCCCGAAAAGGGCGTGCGGTTTATGAAATCGCTCACCGTGAGGGTGAACCATCCCGGCGGAAAGGGAACTACCTACGACCGCAGGCTTTATCATCCGTGGTTCGGGCAGTTGTATGAGGCGTCGCTGGTCAATCCTGCGGCGGCAATTCCACCGGAGATGTATTCCTTCAAGGAATGGGACCCCGATTCAGGCGCCGAACTTCTGATAATCTGCGCCCCCGAGTTCGCCGACGAGGTCCAGAACTGGGTGGACTGGAAACTGTGGATGGGTATGCCCACAAAAATCGTCACCACCGATGTCACCGGGACATCAACGACATCGGTGAAAAACTACATCCAGAACGCCTACGACAACTGGGCAATTCCGCCGGCGTTTGTGCTTCTGGCAGGTGATGCGGAGCATATCGCCACATTTGTGGATTACGGCGGAAACATCGGCGACCACGACTACACCACCCTTGAGGGCGCGGATGAGTTCTCCGATGTGTATATCGGGCGAATCTCCGCCGACACGGACCTGCAGATGCAGACAATCGTGCAAAAGCACCTGAACTATGAAAGGTATCCCGACACCACCGATGACTGGTTCCTGCGGGCGGTGGGAATAGTCAATGAGGATGGGGAATCGCACGAGATAAGCCCATCCTACTGTGCGAACCTCGGTCCGGCGGATTCATCGTATCTTCACGCAGTTACATACGGGATGGACACCTGCGCCGGGGAAGCCGGATTTATCTCGCATCCGGTTTTAAGAAGGTGCAACGGGGACGGTTTTTCCGATGCGGCACCGCTGATACAGGCTGGCGTGGGTTTTATTCAATACCGCGGGCAGGCTTGGCCCGACTACTATTATACTTTCCGCGGTGGACTTGACACCCTTGATAACAACGGCAAATGCCACATCAACATCTCTATAACCTGCGGCACAGGGGATTTCAGAAATGCATATTGGAGCGATGACGAGGTTATGTGCGAGCGCTCCACTCGCGCTGGCACACCGGACCATCCCAAAGGCGCGGTGGAATTTGTCGGTCAGACTGCCACCAGTTCAAACTCCGTAGAGAGATCATCTATGTCTTCACATATGTTCAAGGGGTTTTTCAAGGAGGGGCTCAATCCAGTTGGTGCGGCGCACTGCTACGGCAAGAACGAATGCTGGGCGGAGTTCGGTGGTTCATATTATGCCCGCCAGGAATTCGGCAGGTCGGCGCTTCTTGGCTGCCCGGAGATGTTAGCCTGGACGGGCGATATCGTCCCGCCGAGCGTCACCCGCCCTGATGCTGTCCCGCCGGGCACGATCTCTGTGGATGTAACTGTCCGCCGTCTGGGAGAACCTCTGAAAAACGCCCGCGTGGCGCTTCACCACGGTTCAGAATTCTCCTACGGTATGACCGATTCCACCGGATTCGTCTCCGTTGTGGTGGGGGTCACCCCTGCTGACACGCTGATTCTGGTGGTCACAGGTCCCAACATCTATCCCTATCAGGACACAATCTATGTCATAACCGGGGGAGTGGCGATATACTGCGCCCCCACCACATTCAGCGACATAACCGGTGACCACGACGGACTGATAAACCCCGGCGAGCGGATTTCCTTCCGCCCGAGGATAACCAACCTCGGCGATGAGGCATCCTCTGCGCTGACCGGCGTGGTGAGAACCACAGACCCGATGATAACTTTTGTGGATTCTACCACATCGTTCCCGCCTGTGGCTCCGGGGGACACAGTTTACGGCGACAGCGTGACCTTTATCGTGAGTGAGGACCACCCATACACCAGTGCGCTCACGCTCACGCTGGAGATTTCCGGAGATTCCCACGGTCCCTGGACGAGAACTGTAATTCCGCAACCACCTATACATCGGTTTGAGGCATCATTCACCAGCGTTACTGTTGACGATTCCCCGCCATTTGGCGATGGCGACGGCGAGGCGGAACCGGGAGAGAACATTGCACTGACGGTCACTCTATCAAATAACACTTCTGCTGACGGCTTCAACATAGGCGGGCGCCTTTTTACCACGACTCCGGGCATCTGCGCCGTCACGCAGGAGGATGCTTCATTTGGAGATATAATAAGAGGTGGTTCCGCCACCTCATCGCCGCAGTATTTTGTGTCCATATCGCCGGAAACCTCGCCGGGCGAGGAGATGAGTTTTAAACTTTATACTTTCGGCAGTTGCTCGGCGTGTTCCTACAACGACACAATTACCTTCACTGTTCCGGTTGGGGGCGATACATCAGGACTTCCCACCGGACCGGATTCGTATGGCTACTATATCATAGACGACACGGACACCGCCAGCGGGCTCGCTCCGACCTACGAGTGGAACGACATAACCTCCTCCGGAAGCACAATAGGTGCGATAACCGACAGTGACGACGGAATCACAACGATTGCCCTGCCGTTTGCGATAAGATTTTACGGGCACGAGTATGATTCAATTTCTGTGGCGAGCAACGGATTTATCGCTCCGCCGGGATGCACCTGGAGCGGCGCCGGGACTGGCACTCCACAGGCATTCCCCACCAGCGACGGTCCGATGGGCGTGGTCGCCCCTATGTGGGCAGACCTTGCTCCCCACAGAACCGGCGGCGATATCTACTCCTACTATGACTCCGCAAATCACAGGTTTATAATTCAGTATAACAATGTTGAATTCTACTATGGCGGCGGGAGCATCACTTTCCAGATAGTTATATGCGACCCCGACTATGTCTCAACCCCCACCGGCGACAGCGAATTTTATATCTACTACAATGATGTTGACATCTCTGCCAGTGCGGGAGTCGGAATAGAGTCCCCCGACGAGACGATGGGAGTTCAGTATTACCTGAACGGCGATTACGATATACACGCCGCCCCGATTGTGGCGGGAAGAGCACTCAGGATAACCACAGCAACTCCGAATTCCACGAACTGCCCCTGGCTTCACTACGCCGGTGGACTGCTCTATCAGGACAATTCCAAGGCACCGGGAGTGATAGAACCGGGAGATACCATAGATATGTATTTCTCCCTGGCAAACGATGGCAGCGACAACGCACTGTTTGTCTCCTGCGGCGCAGTGCCGGGAGGATACATTTCAGCAGTTTCCAATGCCAACTTCGGGATAATCGCCGCCGGCGATACCGCCTACAACTCAAGCAGTCCGCTCAGATTCTACATATCGGCGTCCTGCCCGCCCAGCACGACACTGATTCTCCCCGTCGCCATAAGCGCAAATATGGGCTCCTACAAGGACACTGTGGCATTTCTGCTCAAAGTTGGCTCAAGCGTCGGAATTGGTGAGTCTCAAATTGTTCCCCTGCCCGATGATGTTGCCATCGGGGATGTCCATCCCAACCCCTTCAACAGCGCCACAAGTTTTTATGTCTATGTGGGGAACAGGGGCGCCAAGGAGGACATCCGCATTGCGGTGTATTCCGCCGACGGGAAAAAGGTC
>JAMOPH010000425.1 GCA_027064665.1 bacterium
CAAGGAATTTCGCTACCTTAGGACCGTTATAGTTACGGCCGCCGTTTACCGGGGCTTCGGTTCACCGCTTCGCCCTTGCGGGCTAACGGATCCCCTTAACCTTCCGGCACTGGGCAGGCGTCAGTCCCTATACATCCCCTTAGGGGTTAGCAGAGACCTGTGTTTTTGATAAACAGTCGCCCAGGCCGATTATCTGCGGCTCCTTTCGGCTTCGTAGGCGAGCTACTACACCTACTCGGAGCGCCCCATCTCCCGAAGTTACGGGGCCAAATTGCCGAGTTCCTTGAGGGAGGGTAGTCCGTGCGCCTTTGGATACTCACCTCGCCCACCTGTGTCGGATTGCGGTACGGTCACCCGGGCTTCAACCCTTAGAGGCTTTTCTCGGCAGTGTGGAGACCGGGCAGTTCGCCTTCCCTTGCGGGTCGGCTCCTCATCGGGTCTCGGAGTTGAATGCGGGCAAGGATTTGCCTCGCCCACCTCCTACGCCCTTGAACGCGGACAACCAGCGCCGCGCTGCCCTCTCCTCCTGCGTCCCCCCTTCGGTCCACCCGGGTGGGGCAGGAATATTAACCTGCTTCCCATCACCTACGCCTTTCGGCCTCGGCTAAGGGACCGCCTAACCCTGGGAGGACTGACCTTCCCCAGGAAACCTTGGGCTTTCGGCGAGTGGGGTTCTCACCCACTTTGTCGCTACTCGTGCCGGCATAATCACTTCCAAGCGCTCCACCATGCCTCACGGTCAGGCTTCACAGCGCTTGGAACGCTCCCCTACCGCCATCCCGTAGACACTACGGGATGACCCACAGCTTCGGTGCCGCGCTTAGCCCCGATCATTTTCGGCGCAGAATCACTTGACCGGTGAGCTGTTACGCACTCTTTAAAGGATGGCTGCTTCTAAGCCAACCTCCCGGCTGTCAGAGTGATTCCACATCCTTTACCACTTAGCGCGGACTTAGGGACCTTAGCTGGTGGTCTGGGTTGTTTCCCTCACGGACATGGAGCTTATCCCCCATGCCCTCACTCCCGGGTATTGCGTGCGGGCATTCGGAGTTTGCCTGGGTTCGGTAACCTTGCGGCCCCTAGCCCAAACAGTGCTCTACCTCCCGCACGGTCCACCCGAGGCTGCCCCTAAAGGCATATCGGGGAGAACCAGCTATCTCCGGGTTTGTTTGGCCTTTCACCCCTACCCACAGGTCATCCACGGGCTTTTCAACGCCCTGAGGTTCGGACCTCCACCCCGATACTATCGGGGCTTCGCCCTGCCCATGGGTAGCTCACCCGGTTTCGGGTCTACTCCCGCCCACATAGACGCCCTAATTAGGACTCGGTTTCCCTACGGCTCCGGGGCTGAACCCCTTAACCTTGCGAGCGAGAGTAACTCGCCGGCTCATTATTCAATAGGCACGCGGTCACCCACACCAGTGCGCATTGCGCTCTGGTGCCGGGCTCCCACAGCTTGTAGGCACACGGTTTCAGGTTCTATTTCACTCCCCGCACAGGGGTTCTTTTCACCTTTCCCTCACGGTACTGGTTCACTATCGGTCGCCTCCGAGTATTTAGCCTTGGAGGGTGGTCCCCCCGGATTCGGACGGGATTCCCCGTGTCCCGCCCTACTCGGGAATACCACCGAGGGAGTCTCCACGGATTTCGCCTACGGGGCTATCACCCTCTATGGCGCGTCTTTCCATACGCTTCGGCTATCCGGGAGATTTGTAACTCCCCGCTCCTCACGCCGGTTGGAGCCGGTGGCATCCCACGACCCCGCTGTGGCAACGGCCGGCGCCTTTTACGCCACAGTCGGTTTAGGCTGTTCCCCTTTCGCTCGCCGCTACTCAGGGAATCTCGGTTGATTTCTTTTCCTCCGGGTACTGAGATGGTTCAGTTCCCCGGGTTCCCCTCCCGCTTGCGCGGGATGCCCCAAAGGGGGCGGGTTTCCCCATTCGGAGATCCCCGGATCAACGGTTGCTTCCACCTCCCCGGGGCGTATCGCCGGTAGCCGCGTCCTTCATCGGCTGGAGGCGCCAAGGCATCCACCGTGTGCCCTTAGTATCTTAACCAAATCTTCCACTCGCCACAGAATATCCTCAGCGCACCTAACTTCTCCTCTTCAATTTTCAAAGAACATTCTCAAAAATCTTTTTGCCCTCGCAGGCAAATCAGACTATAAACCCGCAGCCCATTTTTGTCAAGCAGAAATTTTCAAAAATTTTACTTTTTTGTATCCTGTTGCTTTTCATAATGTTATTCACCGCCAGCAACCAGCGCTTTCACATATTCCTCAGGATCAAAGTCCAAAAGGTCCTCAGCCTTCTCTCCAACCCCTACCAATTTTATAGGTATCCCCAACTTCCTGCGGATAGCCACAGCAATCCCGCCGCGAGCGGTGCCGTCAAGTTTGGTCAGCACAAGCCCGGTGATAGGCACAGATTGGGCGAAAACCTCCGCCTGCGAAAGACCGTTCTGACCGGTGGTGGCGTCAATCACTAAAAGAACCTCGTGAGGGGCACCCTCAAGCGCTTTCCCCGCAACTCGCACTATCTTTTTGAGTTCTTCCATCAGGTTCTTTTTGGTGTGAAGTCGCCCGGCGGTGTCGGCGATTACCACATCATACCCCCGGGCTTTTGCTTTTTCTATGGCGTCAAACACCACCGATGCCGGGTCGGCTTTTTCGGCGCCTTTGTGGATATCCACGCCCACACGCTCCGCCCAGATTTCCAACTGCTCCTGCGCCGCCGCACGGAATGTGTCGCCTGCCGCCAGAAGCACCTTTTTGCCCTCATCCTTGAAACGCTTTGCCAGTTTGCCAATCGTCGTGGTTTTCCCCGTGCCGTTGACCCCGACAACTATTATCACAAACGGCTTTTTATCCGCCACAATGCGCTGGGGCTCGCCCAGAACATCCAAAAGGTGGCGCTCCAGAATTTTTATCGCATCCTCGCCGGAAAGTTCCCCGGCGCTGGTTCGCTCGGTCAACTCGTCAATTATCTCCATCGTGGTGTCAACTCCCACATCGGCGGAAATCAGAATTTCCTCCACAAGGTCAATGTCCTCGGCGGTGAGTTTCTTCTTCAGAGGAATTACAGAACCCACTGCGTGGGTGAATTTCTCTGTGGTCTTTTTGAGCGCCTGTGCGATTTTTTTGAACATTTCGCCCCCTTTGACCGAGGTCTTCCAAAATCAACATTCTTCCGGGAAAATCAATAAGTTTTTTCGCCCCGGTTCCCAAATCGCTGTGTATCTGTTGTGCCGCCGCTGAAGTGGGGAGAGACCGGCACCGTGCGAAAGCATTATCTATTGTATCCGAATTCCTTTATTGCCCGGTCGCTCTTATACCAGTTCTCCCGGACTTTCACCCACAGTTCCAGAAACACCTTCTGCCCGAAAAACTGTTCCAACTCCTCCCGGGCGAGAGTGCCTATCTTTTTGAGGGTGCTTCCGCCCTTGCCGATGACAATCACTTTCTGCCCCGGGCGGGCGACGATTATATCCGCCTGAATGTGCAGGATATCGGGGTTGTCCTCCTTGGGACCAATTTTTTCCACAACCACGGCGGATTGATAGGGAATCTCCTGATACACGCTCATTATGAGTTTTTCCCGGATGATTTCGGCGACAATCTCCTCGTAAGAGGTGTCGGTGATAAAATCGCTGTCGTAGAACGGCGGACCTTCGGGCAGAAGTTCAACGATTGTGTCCACAAGTTCGTCAAGATTTATGCGCTTTGCGGCGCTGATTGACACCACCCGCTCGGGCTTTTGTATCTGTGAAGCGGCGTTCACTATGGCGTCCTCATCGTAGTCCGGGGCGAGGTCAATTTTGTTTATCACAAGGACAAGCGGTGCGCTGGATTTTTCGTAAATCTGCTGGAGTGCGGCGCTATCTTCGTCGGTGAATCCCGCAGGTGCCTCAACCAAAAACAGGTTCAGGTCGCTGTCCCTCAAGGACCTCATCGCATTTTTGACCAGATACTCCCCAAGTTTGTTTATCGGGTCGTGGATTCCGGGGGTGTCAATGAATGCGATTTGATAGCCTTTTCCGTGAAGGACGCCGAGGATTCTTGTGCGGGTTGTCTGGGGTTTCGGCGTCGTTGAGGCGACCTTTGTGCCCAGAAGGTTGTTCAAAAGCGTGGACTTGCCCACATTGGGGCGCCCCAGGATCGCCACAAACCCGGACTTGAAATCTGCAAAGTTCGGAATTTCTGCAAATTCTCCTTCTGCCATCTTCCCTCTGCATTTTTAGTTTTGCGCCAGAACAAGGATAAAAAAACCTGCCGGCTTGTCAACCCTATTTTACCAAAAGAATTCTGCCTCTCCAAAGCCTATCTTCAGTATGTACGACTGCAAAATACAGTCCATCGGGCAAGGATGATAGATTTACTTCTCCTTGTATCACCGAAAATCTCCCAATCAATCTCCCAGATATATCATATAAATCCATCAAATTCGCCCCAGACGGAATTTTTTTGAAATGCACTGTGGCGGAAATTAGCAAAATCTCCGGCGAAAAATTCTCATCTTCGCCCGATAATACCGACAATGTCGTGTCAAAATCATACAATAGCAGGCGTCCTGTGGGCTTGTATCTTGCGGTGTAGTCGTTGAATTCCGGGAATATATCCACAGTTAACCGGTGATCCACTGCAACGAACCAATTTCCTCTGAATGGATTATAAACCATTGCACTTTCAGGGATAAACGGGGAATTTAGAGTTATCCTAACACTGTCGATCTGCCAATCCCCCACAATGACCAAGCCATTTTCGTAGTATCTCACATAGTAGGAGTCTAAATCCGCCGATACAAAAGTATCATAGCCTGCGGTGGACGGCGAACCGAGGTCAAAAAAATATATGCTGTCCCGTTCTAATTTGTGATCGAATGGAACCTCTGTATAGGCAATTTGAGCCCCCAACTTGGCTAGACAATAACCGAAATATATGGCACTTCTGGGTTTTTGAGGTATAATTTCTGGGAGAGAATCAACATATTCACCAGAATACACAAATTTTGGTGCGGCGTAGTTCATATATATAATTTTCTCGAATCTATCTCTTCCATATTCGTGCGAGACATCCAAAA
>JAMOPH010000426.1 GCA_027064665.1 bacterium
GGATGAAGTATCCCTCGGAATCGTCATAGGTGCCGCCGGCGATAATTTCCGCCTCGCTGGAGTTTTTCGCATATTCAATGTAGGACACGATCTTGTCGAAGGCGGGCTTGTCAATAACCGCGGTGACGAAATTGGTGAAGTCCTCGGGGGAACCCATCTTGAGGCTTTCGGTCAGTTCCACAAGTTTGTCCTTGAATCCGCCCTCCCACATACTCTTTGGGATATACGCGCGGGACGCTGCAGAGCATTTCTGCCCCTGATACTCATAGGCGCCGCGGATGAGCGCTGTCAGAAGGGCATCCTCATCGGCGCTGGCGTGAGCGAACACAAAGTCCTTCCCGCCGGTCTCGCCAACGATGCGCGGATAACTCTTGTAGTTGGCGATGTTTTCCCCCACGACCTTCCACATATACTGGAATGTCGCTGTGGAGCCTGTGAAGTGAATTCCGGCAAGGTCGGGGTGCTTGAGCACGATATCGCCGATTTTGCTTCCCGGACCGGGGATAAAGTTGATCACGCCGTCGGGGAGTCCCGCCGCCTGAAAGAGTTTCATAATGTAGTATGCGGTCAGCACGGCGGACGACGCCGGCTTCCACAGGACCACATTGCCCATAATCGCCGGCGCAGAGGGCAGATTCCCCGCGATTGACGCGAAGTTGAACGGCGGCACGGCGAAAATAAATCCCTCAAGCGGACGGTATTCCATCCGGTTGTAGGCGGGCATCACAGAATCGGGCTGCATCGCGTAAATCTGTGTCATATAGTAGGTGTTGAACCTGAAGAAATCAATCAGTTCGCAGGCGGAGTCAATTTCTGCCTGAAAGGCGGTTTTGCTCTGGTTCTGCATACAGACTGCGTTGAGTGTGGAGCGCCACGGACCGGAGAGAAGTTCTGCCGCTTTCATAAAAATTGATGCTCTGTGCTCCCACGGCATCTGGCTCCATTCTTTCCAGGCCTCTCTGGCGGCTTCGATTGCCATAAGGATTTCCTTCTCGCCGGCGCGGTGATAGATGCCCAATTTGTGGTTTTTGTCGTGGGGCATCACGATATCGGCGGTATCGCCGGTGCGAACCTCCTTCCCGCCGATAATCAGCGGGACTTCAACCTGTGTCTCGCGCACCTGTTTGAGTTTTGCCTTCAGTTCCTCGCGTTCTTTTGTGCCGGGCGCATAGGACAACACTGGCTCGTTCTTGGGTTTCTCAATCTTGAAAAGACCGTTGGACATCTTCACCCCTCCCTTGGGTTTGGTTTGTGAATTTGTATAATAAAAAAACCGGACCGCCAAAAGGAAAGTTAATTTTTTATCTTGACAGAAACTTGGTAAAAGAGTCGTCTCAAAAATCTCTTTTCAATTCCGGCGATTCTGCCTATTTTTGTTCTCAAACTGCGCCCGCGGTTTCACGAGGAGAAAGGAGAAAACTATGACAAAATCCCTTTTGCGAAAATGCATTGAATTCACCGAAGCCGACCGCGTAAAGCAGATGGGACTTTATCCATATTTCCGACCCATCACCACCGGACAGCACACCTGGGTCACTCTGGAAAACGGCAAAAAGGTTCTGATGATGGGCTCAAACAGTTATATGGGTCTCACCGATGACCCGCGGGTGATTGAGGCGGCGGTGGAGGCGGTCAAAAAATACGGCACCGGTTGCGCCGGCTCCCGCTTTCTGAACGGAACGCTTGTCATCCACAAGGAACTTGAGGAGGAACTTGCGGATTTCGTCGGCAAGGAGGCGGCTTTGTTGTATTCCACCGGATTTATGGTCAATCAGGGCGTTATTTCCACACTGGTCGGCAAGGGGGAATATGTAATCACCGACAAACTTGACCACGCCTCAATAATTGACGGCGCCCGGCTGTCTATGGGGAAAATGGTCCGTTTCCGCCACAACGATATGAATCATCTGGAGCAGGTTCTGGCGAAACTTCCCCGCGACGCCGGCAAACTGATTGTCGTGGACGGGATATTCTCAATGGACGGCGATATCGCCAAACTGCCCGAAATAGTTGAACTTGCGGAGAAATACAACGCCGTGGTTATGTCCGATGACGCCCACGCGCTTGGGGTGTTAGGTCCCAACGGCGAGGGCACACCCGCACATTTCGGTCTGACCGACCGTGTTGAGATAATTATGGCGACCTTCAGCAAATCGCTGGCATCGGTGGGCGGGTTTGTCGCCGCCAGCCGGGACATAATCAACTATCTTCAGCATCACTCCCGCGCACTGATTTTCTCCGCCAGTCCTCCGCCGGCGGCGGTCGCCGCGGCAAAAAAGGCGTTAGAGATTATCAAAACCGAACCTTGGCGCCGCCAAAGACTGTGGGAAATTACCCACTTTATGCAGAAGGAAATCAAAGGGATGGGATACGACATCGGCGTGTCCGAGACGCCAATAATTCCCATAATCGTCGGAGATTTCCTGACGGTGCTGAAAATGAACAAAATGCTTGAGGACGAGGGGGTTTTCGTCAATCCTGTGGTTCCGCCGGCGGTTCAGCCGAATCAGTCGCTTATCAGGCTTTCGTTTATGGCGACGCACACCGACGAGGACCTTGAGTTCGCCCTTGAGAAACTCCGCAAGGTGGGCAAGGCGCTGGGGATAATTTGACCGCAAAAGCCGACTTGCCGGGGACCAAAATCACTGCCTTTCCGCCGCAACAACCTTTTTTCTTCCGCCGGCGATGATAAACTCAAAAAGCCCCCGCCAAAAGCCAAAGCCATAGGCGAAATGAATCGTCATAATCGCCAGGGGCATAGTGAAAATCAGTCCGGGGCGTTTTCGTGAGACTGCGGCGGCGAGAGCGGCACCCAAAAGCGCGCCAAGATAAACCCCCACAATCGCCGCCGGGAGAGGCAAAAATTTGGGCTGGATAACCGCTAATATCACCGAAATCAGAAGTGTCAGAACGAACAGGGGCGGCACAAGATGCCGCGGCATAACCGCCCGCTGATGTTCACCGAGCATAAATGCACGCCACCTCGCGCTGTTGAAATACTGTCGCCATAGTGCCCTCAAAGTCGGGCGGTTGTGGTAGTAAACCGGCATATCGGGCTGGAACCAGAATTTCGCTCCGCCGGCATAACACCGCTGGTTGAACTCATAGTCCTGATTGCGGGTGAGACGCTCGTCAATATAGCCGAAGCGCTCAAACAGGGAACGGCGGTAGAGGGTCAGCATCGGGTTGTCAATCCAGCCGGGTTTTCCGCCGACTCTGGCGGTGGCATTGCCTATTCCCAGCGGGGACTCCATCGCGGCGGCGATGGCGGCATCCCAAATGGTGTTCTGCCCCGAGCCTATCGTAACGATTCGCCCGCAGACACCATCGGCTTTTTTCTCCTGAAGCAGTTTCACCGCGCGGCTTATGTGGTTCGGCGGGATGAAGGAATGTCCAATCAAAAGAAGCACAGCATCGCCGGTCGCCGCCTTGAAACCGGTGTTGAGACCGCGGGGCGTGTCGCCGCGGGGATTTTCCAGAATTTTGACCTCAATGTCTGTCCGGCGGGCAAACTCCTCCATTATCCGGCGCGTGCCGTCCTCCGAGGCGCTGTCAACCAGTATTATCTCCAACTTATCGTGAGGATAGTCCTGCGCATCCAAAGATGCCAGACACTCGGGAAGGTATTTCTCCTCGTTCCGCGCAGAAATTACCACACTGACCTTCATTTCGTCCTTCGCCTGATGGTGTGCGACTTTTTGGTTCGGCTCCTGCTGGATTTGGAACTTTTCCTCCTGCTGGTGCTGTGGGTTTTATGAGAATTCTTTTTGGTTGACCGGGTGCTCTTTTCCAACTTCTTGTGGGAACTGGAATCCCTGGACTTTTCGTCCTCACTGCCAAAGATTTTCTGGAACAGGTCGCCGATTCCGTCGCCGTCCTCGTCAATGAAATAGTCGTATTCCGCTGTGTCGCCCTTCTGTGCGGTGGTGTCCTGCACATAGACCGAGTCGGCGGATTTTTTAACCTCCGCCGAACCACCGCGGGCAAAACTTGCTCCCACAATCGCGAACAAAACCACAACTATGTATATCGCCCTCCGCATCGCTGACCTCCCATCAAAGATATCGGCATTCCGCACACGCGCAAGAGGTTATTTGCTCCTGTGCCTGCTCCCGGACTTGTGGGAACTTCTGCTGTGAGAGGAATAACCCTTGCTCCGGGATGATGAACTCTTATAACTGCCCGACCTGTAGGATTTGTGCGCTGAACCGGAAGATTTTGAGCGATACCTCGCCGAAGTTGATGTGGATTTGTAGCGCTCCGTTGAGGTCTTTGCAGAGGTCGTTGAACCTGTGCGATAACGGGTGGACGATGAGGTTGACTTGGTCCTGTGCCAGTTGTCGGAAGCGGTGCGATAATAGGTTGAGTGCGTGCCCTCGGTTGAGGTTCTATACACGACCCTTTCCAGCCCGCGCCTGCGGACGAAGTCGTCAACCATCTCGCGGTAGGTGTAGCGGTGGCGAAGTCTTATCGCCCGGCGATAGACCCATCGCCCCTCAACATACACATACTCACAACCGTAGCAGGGATAGTCGTAGTATTCGTATCTATACCATCCGCAGGGGCTGTAGTAGATTCGCACAATTCTGCGCCAGCAGGGGGGCCATTCCCAATAGGGGCGTTCCCACCAGTATGGCTCCCAGCAACAGCAACAACAGTCGTCCCAGTCCCACGGGTCCCAGAAATCAAGATGGATGTGAATCCACACATCGCCGCAGTCGTGGCAGCAGCAACACCCCGCATAGGTCGGGCTTGTGCCCATAAAGGACACCATCACTGCCGCCAGAAGAACTATGGGAAATATCCTCGCAGACATCTCTCACCTCCTGTTTTTATTAAATTTTATTTTCACGCCTTGTGGTGACTTTATGCGAGACAGATATTTTTCGGTCAATTCTCTCAAAAATTCCCGTCCCCGGGCGGACCACCAATTCCGGGTTGCCCGGGTCGATCTGGTATGCCCAGTCAAACATAATCATCGGTCCATCAAGGTCGGTGATTCTGATGTGGGCGAAATGGTTGTCGGCGGTCCAGACGAGGTAGGAATATCCCTCGTGAATTTCCACTCTGGCGCCGG
>JAMOPH010000427.1 GCA_027064665.1 bacterium
GTTCCCGCCTAAAAGTTCGCAGATGTGCTCGGCGACATCGTCCGGGCGCGCCGAGGGAAGGTCAATTTTGTTTATCACAGGGATTATCTCAAGGTCGTTCTCCAGCGCCAGATAGATGTTTGAGATTGTCTGCGCCTCAATTCCCTGCGAGGCGTCCACCACCAGAATTGCGCCCTCGCACGACGCCAGCGACCGCGAGACCTCATACGAAAAATCCACGTGCCCGGGGGTGTCAATCAGGTTCAGTTCGTAAATCTGCCCGTCCCTGTAGCGGTAGTCCATCTTGACCGCGTGGGCTTTGATTGTGATTCCGCGCTCGCGCTCAAGTTCCATATCGTCCAAAATCTGCTCAACCATCCTGCCCTCGGGCACGGACCCGGTCAACTCAAGCAGGCGGTCCGCCAGCGTGGATTTCCCGTGGTCTATGTGCGCAATTATGGAAAAATTGCGTATGTAGTTTCTATCCTTCATATCTACACATTTTATCTATATTTTCCCGAAAGTGCAAGGGGTTGGTTATTGCGTGGGAAAAATATCGGCGGCGATGCGGAAATCCGCCATTTTTGAAAAATTACTCTCCAATCACTTTGACCACGACGCGCTTGCGGCGCTGTCCGTCAAATTCGGCGTAGAAAATCTGCTGCCACGGACCAAGGTCAAGTCTACCGTCGGTCACTGGAAGGACAACCTGATGGTGAACCAGAATTGATTTTAAGTGGGCGTCGCCGTTGTCCTCGCCGGTGAGATGGTGTTTATAATCCCGGCGGTAGGGTGCAAGTCTCTCAAGCATTTCCCACAAATCCTGCTTGAATCCCTCCTCCTCGTCGTTGACGAACACGCCTGCAGTTATGTGCATAGCGGAGACAAGGCACAGCCCCTCCTTTATTCCCGAGGCAGCCACGATTTTCTCCACGGTGTCGGTTATGTTGATAAACTCCCTGCGGTTTTTTGTGTGGAACCAGAGATATTCGGTGTAACTTTTCATCGCCTCCTCCTCAGACATTGAACTTTATAGCGAGGTAGTCGCCGTCCCGGACGATGTAGTCTTTGCCCTCGGCGCGCAGAAGTGCCTTTGCCCGCGCCTGAGCATAGCCGCCGGCGGCGACGAAATCCTCAAAACTTATCACCTCGGCGCGGATAAACCCACGGGCGATATCCGAATGGATTTTCTCGGCACATCCGAGGGCGGTGGTGCCCTTGGGAATCAGCCAAGCCCGCGCCTCCTTCTCGTTGCCCGTGTAGAACTCTATGAAGCCGAAGGACTCTATCATCCTGCGGATTGTCCTGCCCACGATATCGGGGGAAAGTCCCATATCCTCGTAGAACGCAGTTGCCTCGTCCGCGGGCAGTTCGGCAAGTTCCATAAGAAGTTTTGCCGGAAGAACCGCAACCTCTGCCGAAAGGGTCTGTTTCACATCCTGCGCCTGGGGGATATCGGCCTCATCCTCGGTGTTGATGACCACAAACCACGGTTTGGCGGTCATCAGCCCCTGATTGCGGGCAAGTTTTTTCTCGTCGTCGGAAAGTTCCAGATTTCTTATCAATCCGCCGTCGGAAAGCGTCTTTGCGAATTTCTCCAGCGTGTGAAGGTCGCGGGTCATCTGGTCGCGTTCCTGCTGTGTGCGTCCCTTTTTGATTTCCGCCTCAAGGGAGCCCATCCGTGTCTCAACTGCGCCGGCATCGTAGAGAATCATCAAATCCTTCAGGTTTTGGGCGTCCTCTAAAATCTGCGGTGCGCCGAAGCCACCGTCAAAACCCCTTATCACTATCACCAGACCGTATGCCCCCTGCAAATCCGAGAACACCGCGCCACCCTTGGCGATGTTGCCCTGCGGCTCGTAGAGTTCAAACTCCACAAATGTGGTCTTGGCAGCGTTGACTATCTCGGCGATTTTGAGAAGTCTCGGGTCGGGAAGTTTTATCATCGCCATATTTTCGCTGTGCCCTATGTGTCCGCCGGCGAAAAGTTTGAGGACCGTGGTTTTCCCCGACTGCGGCAGTCCCGCAAGACCTATGCGCATCATCTCCCTCCGCTTGGTTTGAATCTAAATTAAGCCAATCCTTTTTGAGGGCAACCCTTTTTGAAAAAAGACCTTTCCCCCGCACTCACTTCTTAAAAACTTTGGGGTCGGCGCTTGAAAATCGCAGATTTTCAAGCGCCGGAAAGTTTTTAGTAAGGGCGTGAGATGGGAAGCCGCTATGCACGAGAAAATACCAATGCAAAACACCGATTTCCCTTTTCCCACCGGGTCAGGCTATGAAGATTTTGTTGGAGGAAATCTCCTTGTGTTTTGGTTCGCAAAATTTATTTTTCCCCGAAAAACTTTTCCCGGAGTGCAGGTTCTATGATTACCAATCTTGATATTGCGATGGCGGCGGTGTTTGTGGCGGTGGGGGTTCTGCTTTCGGCGATAGAGCGCCTGAAACTTGAGCGGGACATAATAATCGCCGCCATCAGGGCGCTGGTCCAACTTATGCTGGTGGGCTATGTTCTGCGGTTCGTGTTCGCCCAGAGTGCGATAATATGGACCGTGGCGATGATTTTCCTGATGTCGCTTGTGGGGGCGTGGACCTCTGCGGGAAGGGCGAAATCTGTCCCCGGGGCGCTCAAAATCACGGTGACATCAATGGTGCTCACTGTGGGGATTTCGCTCGTTGCGCTGTGGGTTCTGGGGATTCTACCGCCGAAACCAAGGTATCTGATTCCGGTGGCTGGTATGGTTATCGGGAACTCAATGAACACATTGAGCATAAGTCTGATAAGGCTTTCGGACGGTATAAGGGAGAATCGGGACAGAATTGAGGTTGCGCTGGCGCTTGGGAAAACGCCGATTGAGGCGGTCAGGTTCCTGCTGAAAAAATCTTTGCGTCTGGCGGTTATCCCACGGATTGACAATGTCAAGGTCTCGGGGATAATTCATCTTCCCGGGGCGATGACGGGGATGATTCTTGCCGGGGCGTCGCCGATTCAGGCGGTCAAGTTCCAGATAATAATAATGTATATTCTGCTTGGCACGCCGATGCTTGTGGCGTATTTCGGCACGAGGTTGGCATACAAAAGATTTTTCAACAAGGATTTTCAGTTGCTTGTTCCTGCGGGGCCTGGCAAAAAGAGGTCCAAAAAATAGGGGGATTTTTGTTTTTGGGAAATTTCTCTTGACAATGCAGATGGCCGGGATAATTTTCTGATAAATCTGCAAATGCAGAGGAGTGCTCTATTTGTCCAGAAAAAATAAAAAAATCAAACTAAAGGAGGCAAAATGAGACGGATTGGACTTGCTGGGCTGATTTTGATGATGCTGGTGGTCCCGGCACTTGCGCAATTGGCGTATGTTGCAGTTCCAACCGAGAACAGCACCACATCAAATCCTTACCAGTCAGTTGTTTTCACATTCCTCAATCCGAGCGAGGTTGACCCCTCCACCATCCAGTTGTGGGTCAACGGCACAATGTATACGGTTTCGGACCCGCAGGTGACCTGGGCGCCGGCGAATCTGTATTTTGAGCCGTCAGCGCCTTTCTCCGAGGGTGAGGTCACCTGTTCCCTGGGTGTGGCGCTGGATTGGTCCGGCGATACACTTGAGGGTCTGCCTGTGGTGTCCCATTTCTATGTTGACCTGACCGGTCCGCAGGTCATTGAGTCCGGTCTTGAGGGAATTGAGACCGACACTTTCCCGATTGTGATTGGTCCGGGTTCTTTCCCCGATACGGTTGAGCCCGGCGACACCATCGTGGGTTACTGGTATGTAGTGGATGACTACAGCGATATGGACCCGCTCACAATTGCCGTTGAGGTCAACGGCGACACATTTACATATCCTTCCTCTGAACTTGAGTGGGAAAACGATGTGGTCATCTCCGTGGACACTTTGATTGATACCCTCGTTGACTCCACCGGAACCGATACGACCTATGACACCTCCTATGTTGAGCACACCGCCGACAGAATCAGATTTTTCCTGACCACCTGGTCCGCAATGGACACTATCTGGATGAGGCTGGTCAGAATTGACGACACCCCTGATTATGGTCCCTCAAATGCCCTACAGGATAACCCCATCAATGGGTTCTACTTCTATCTTGACTATGCGGGACCCACTGCGACTCTGGTCTCGCCGAGACCCATCAGCGGAAGACCTCTGAGAACCTCCTGCAGCGACCTCTCCTTCGTGTTTGACCTGCAGGACCCCAACGGCATTGACCCGTCGTCAATCACCGTGCAGTTCAGGGGCGCCGTGCTTGATCTGGATTCCCCGCTTCTGACTTCCACTCCCATCTGGGATTATGCCTCCACCTATTGGCACATCTTTGTCCCCGACACATTCTTCAGGGTCGTCTGGCCCGATAGGGATTTCTATTGGAGAAGTGCGTGCGTGATTGACACCTTCTATGTGGACACGATTGTTGTGGATTCCACCCGCTCCATTGTGGATACCATTTTCTTCGTGCGTCCGCTTACCGATGTTGACGGCTGGTGGAAGGATTACGAGACGGTTATCAATAACCGTGATAGAACCATTGCCACCAGCGCCGAGATTTCGGAATCCCTCTACACTTCCACCACATTTGATAGATACGCCCACATTCGTCTCGCAGTGGTTTGGGATACGACCACAGGACTTAATTTTGACGAATTTTTCGGTGTGCTGGGAAGCGAGTATTATCACTATCGCAACTACGATACTGTTGGATGTGGATATGGCGATGGTGATATGACCGATGACAGCATTGAGGTTAATTTCGTCTCGCTCCGCCCGGAGAACATCACATATCTGTATGACACCGTTGTCGCCACCTACGATGAGATAGCCGATGTCGCCCGTCATATTTACTGCGAGTATGGCTGGGGGTATTATTCGGGCACCTTTGATTACTCCTGGGAGTATCCTTCGCCGCTTCACCCGATTTTGACCACCACCACAGGACTTGCCCGTGTGGGTGAAGAGGTTGTCTTAACGCCCAATCCTCCGATTTACGAGGGCGAGACACTCCATGTTGAACTTCTGACCGCCGCCGATGTCTTCGGCAACCCGCTGAGCGACCACGATGTGGCG
>JAMOPH010000428.1 GCA_027064665.1 bacterium
CTGAAAGAAATTTCGCAATGTTTTCTTTTTAGGGCGTGAGGGAACTGAAGGGCAAAAAATATGATATAGTCCTGCTCTATTCCGGCGGACTGGACAGCATTCTCGCCGGCGTGATTTTAGCCCGGCAGGGGCTGAAAGTTCTCGCCGTCAAATTTATCCATCCTTTCGGGAAGGGCGTGTGGCAGCCGCAGGAGAAATTTTATTCCTCGCCCCACGGGTTTGACATATACGAGGTTCCGCTGGGGCAGGATTATCTTGAGGTAATCAAAAATCCCCGGCACGGCTACGGCTCCAACGCCAACCCCTGTCTTGACTGCAAAATCTACTTTATGAAAAAGGCGAAGGAAATTGCAGAGCAGGTTGGAGCCCGGGGGCTTGCCACCGGCGAGGTTTTAGGACAGCGTCCGTTCTCCCAGCGGCGAAGCGCTATGCGCCTGATTGAAAAGGAAGCCGGGGTTGAGGGCAAAGTCGTCCGTCCGCTGTGCGCAAAACTGCTCCCGCCATCACAGTTGGAAACCGAGGGCACAGTTGACAGGGAAAAACTTTACGCAATCCGCGGCAGAGGGCGAAAAATTCAGATGAAACTGGCGGAGGAGTTCGGGATAAAGGACTATCCTCCGCCGGCGGGAGGATGTCTTCTCACCGACCCCGGATACGCCCGCAGGTTCTTTGATGCCCGTGAACACGGCGAACTTGACCTTGAGATGACCCAACTGCTCAAAATCGGGCGGCACTTCAGAATCAACGGACACAAACTCATCGTCGGGCGAAACCAACACGAAAACGAACTTCTGGAAAAATTTTTCAACCAGTGGTGGATTCTGCTTGAGCCCAAAGATATCAAAGGTCCATCAGCACTTCTTATCATAGAAGCCGACCAGGAGACCATAGAACTTGGCGCAAAAATAATCGCCCGATACTGCCGCACCGAAGAACCCATCAGTGTGGAGGCAAAATTCCCCGAGGGCAAAACCCTGACGCTTGAAGCGTCTCCCCTTCCCCCCGAAGAGGTTGAAAAGTGGACCATCTGACGCGGGGGCAACCCTTTTTGAAAAAAGGGCTTTCCCCCGCACCCCCTTCCTAAAAACTTTGGGGTCGGCGCTTGAAAATCAAAGATTTTCAAGCGCCGAAAAGTTTTTAGAAAAGGGGCGAAGGAAAACCGCTATGCCACTTCCATAGCATTTTGGGATTCCCCCTTTGGGCTCGCCGAAATCACAGATTTCGGTGAGCCCAAAATCCCAAAATTCTTTGGAAAGGGGCGCGGGGGAGAACCTTTCTTTTAAGAAAGGTTTCCCCCGCCTATGTTCGTCTTTCTATCGCCCACCAGATAGCCGTCCGCAAGTTCCAGCACGCGGAAGCCAAAGCGCTCAACGATTTCCATATCGTGGGTCGCCATAATTACTGCGGTGCCCTGGCGGTTTATGTCCAGAAGGAGTTGGATTATCTCGTCGGTGGAGTGCGGGTCAAGGTTGCCGGTGGGCTCGTCGGCTAAAAGCAACACCGGAGAATGCACCAGCGCCCGGGCTATCGCAACCCTCTGTTGCTCGCCACCGGAGAGTTCGTTCGGGTAGGATTTCGCCTTGTGCAGCAAGCCCACCAGCGCCAGAAGTTCGTCGGTGCGGGATTTTATCAGTTTGCGCGGATACCCGCACACCCGCAGGGCAAACGCGACATTCTCCCACGCGGTCATATCCGGCAGAAGTTTAAAATCCTGAAATATCGCCCCGATTTTGCGGCGCAGAAGCGGGATTTGCTCCTTTTTGATTTTCGTCAGGTCAAAGCCGGCAACACGGATTTGCCCGCTGTCGGGCTTTTCCTGCGCCAGAAGAAGTTTCAAAAGCGTGGTCTTGCCGGCGCCAGAGGGTCCCACCAGAAACACAAACTCGCCCTCATCCACAGAAAATGTTATATCCGCCAGCGCAACCCAGCGCTTGCCGTAAACCTTGCCCACATCTTTGAGTTCCACCAGTGCCATTTTTGATTAAGACGAAACCGCCCCGCGTGCTATCCGACACAAAAGTTTCGCCGCCCTGTCCAAGATTTCTGCTGTCCTGCGGCGGGTGTCAGCGGATTTTTTTGAGCAAATCCGGCAGTTTAGCCAGCGCCGCCAGTTGCCGGAACATCTCCCGGGCAGGGCGCGCCGGCGACCCCCAAATAACCGCGCCATCGCCGAAGGATTTGTCCACCCCCGACTGCGCGTAAACCGTGACATCGTTCCCCAACTCCAGATGTCCCGCAAGACCAGCCTGCCCGCCAAGCCTGACGCCATCGCCCAGAACGCAACTTCCCGCAATTCCCGCCTGCCCTGCGATTGCGCAGTTTCTGCCCATCACCACATTGTGCCCAATCTGGACGAGATTGTCAATTTTCGTGCCGTCGCCGATGATGGTGTCGTCAAGGGCGCCGCGGTCAATGGTGGTGTTCGCGCCGATTTCAACATCGTCGCCGATAACCACCCGCCCCACCTGCGGAATCTTGTGATAGACGCCGTCGGGCGTGCGCGAATAGCCGAAACCATCGGCGCCAATAACCGCCCCGGAGTGAATTATCACATTCTTCCCGATAACGCAGTCGTGATATATTACCACCTGCGGGAAAAGGCGGGTCCCCTCGCCGATAACCACGCCGTCGCCGATATAGCACTGCGCCCCGATGACAACATTATCCCCGATTTGCGCGGCGCCGACCACGGCGAAATCCTCAATCCGCACATTTTTTCCGATTTTCGCCCGCGGGGAAATGCTTGCCCTCGGCGATATGAACGGCTCGGGTTTTTCGGGCGGGAAAAAGAGTTCCACCACGCGGCGGAAATCTTCCAGCGGGTTCTCCGAAAGCACCGCGGCAAACGACCGCTCCGGCGGGACATCTTTCGGCGCAATGACCACAGCGCCCGCGCGGGTGGTCAGAAGTTGGTCGCGGTATTTCTTGTTGGCGTAGAACGAGATATGCTCCGGTCCCGCCGATTTCAGCGTCGCCGGACCGAGGATTTCTATCCCGCCGTCGCCGTCGTATTCCAAGCCAAGTTTTTCCGCAAGTTCTGACAGTTTCATTTTATCTTCTTCAGTTCCTGCAGAAGTTCATCGGTTATATCAAGCGAGGGGTTTATGTATGCTATTCCGCTGCTCTGGGAGTCAAAAATCACATCAATTCCGTCGCGCTCGGCGATATTTGACAGCGCCCGGGAAATTTTGTCATACAGCGGCGCAGTCAGTTCTGCGTTCTTCTGCGCGGCAAGCCCATTATCGCCGAAAACTGACGCCAAAAAATCCTGATATTCCTTCTGCTTCTGCGCAATTAGCATCTCTTTTTCCTGCTTTTTCTCCTCCGAAAGCAGAAGTTGCTGCCGCTGATACTCCTCCATAAGTTGGTTTATGGTGTCCTCGTATGCCTGCGCCTTTTTCTGCCATTCGGCGACCTGCTGGTCAAATTTCGCCTGCGCATCTCTCCAGTCATCCCACTCGTTGCGAATCCGCTCGGAGTCAAAGTAGGCGATTTTTATCTCCCGGGAAAAACCCAGAGTCGCAAGCGCCATCAACACAACCGCCATTAAAATACTTTTCCTCATAATTCCGACCTCCTCAAATTTCAATTTGATTCAAAATAGGGAATATCCCGAAAATACAAAGACATTTTTGCCTATTTGCCTATGCAGAAATTGTCAAAAATTTCGGCATAAATATCTTTATCGGTCTCGTCAAATATTTTTCCGAGGGCGAGGTCTGCGCCCTCAATGGCGACCTGCGCCACATCCCAGAAATCGTTCTGCAGGGCATCATCCGCCTGCGCCAGATAATCCAGCGCCTCGCCGACCAGCATCTCAATCCTTATCGGCACGATGACCGCCTGCTCGGGGATATCCACCCACGCAGATTTTATTTTCTCCACCAAATCGTCAAATCCCTCGCCGGTGAGGGCAGAGATTTTCATCGCATCGGGAAATTTTCGTTCCACTTCTGGCGAGACGCCCAAATCCGCCTTGTTTATCACCACGATGAGGTTTTCTATTCCTTCTGGCGGCGGTTTCGGCGTCTCCGAGGTGCCGTCAACCACCCACACCACAAGGTCTGCGTCGGCAAGAGTGTTGTGCGCCCGGCGAATACCCTCAATCTCCACCGGATGGCTGGCGTCGTGTATTCCGGCGGTGTCCGCCACAACAACGGGGACGCCGTCAATCTCCACGGTCGCCTCAATCACATCACGGGTTGTCCCCGGATGGGGGCTGACTATCGCACGCTCCGCCCCAACAATCCGGTTGAAAAGCGTTGACTTGCCCACATTCGGCTCGCCGGCGATGGCGACATAAACTCCCTCCCGTAGAACCCGTGAGGTTTTTGCCCGGGAAAGAAACTCTTTCAGGTCAGACGAAACCTCACGAATTTGGGTAAGCCACTGCTCCCTCTGTTTCGGCGAGACCTCATCCTCGGGGAACTCCAGCGCTGCGGAAAACTCCACCAGAAGTTTCCACAGTTTGTCCTTGGCGCTGCGGAGAATTTGATTTTCCCGCCCCGCTCTTTTGACGGCGACCAGCGCCCGCCGGGTAGGCGCCTCAATCGTCTGGTTCACCAGTTCGGCGTCCGCCAGAGACATTTTCCCGTGCGCCACCGCCCGCAGAGTGAACTCCCCCGGCATAGCCATCCTCGCACCGTGCTCAATGCACACCCTTATCACCATATCAACCAGCACCGGATTCCCGTGGACAAAAAGTTCCACCATATCCTCGCCGGTGTAACTTTTCGGGGCACGATAGACCACCACCACTGCCCGGTCGGAGAAATCGCCAATCGCAAAGTCAATCACCACGGCACGATTTGGGGCGATTTGCCGAAAGTCTTTGTTGGGGGCGATTGCCCTCTGGAAGACATCAATTATCCCCTCGCCGGACGCCCTGACTATGGCGATAGCGGACTTTCCCCGTGGAGTGGCGGGCGCCACTATCGGCTCGCCGGAAAACGCCCGCAGGATGTCGTAACTGCCCGTCATTTCAGATAAATTATTCTGCGGTGGGCGACAAAATTTTTCC